>CAIRBY010000766.1 GCA_903876865.1 uncultured Acidobacteriia bacterium | reverse complement strand
TCAAGGTCTCCTGCTGCACCTTGTAATGGTCCACCACGGCGCGATCGCCCACCACGATTTCCGTGACGGCGTTGGTGAAATAGACTCCTTCACCGGCACCCTGATAGCGTTCCACGATGGTGCAGTGCGCGCCCTCGCCCACCACGATCAGAGCCCTCGGATGCACTGCGAGCGGCGTTTGCACCGCCGTAGTCAGGTAGAAAATCTCAATCGGCTCCTCAATCACCGCGCCGCGGGCGATGCGCAGGAAAGCGCCATCCGTGGTCAGGGCGGTATTGAGAGCGACAAAGGCGTTCTCGTCGTAACTGGCGATCTTCCCCAGGTACTCGCCCACCACCGTGGGGTCGGTAGCGAAGCCGCCAGCCTTCAATCCCGCCGGTAAAGTCTCGGGACGGGTCAGCAACTGCCCGTTGGCGAACACCAGTTGCAGCGGTCCACGCGTGGGTTTCGGCTCGGAACTGCCTGCCCGTTCGGAGGCGAACACGGTCCGGGCGATCGGCGCTACATTCGTGAAGCGCCACTCCTCATGATGTGTATTCGGAAAACCTAACTCCGCGAAACGCCGGAATGCGGCCGCTCGAAGTGGGTGCAACCATGCGTTTGAGACCAGCTGATTGGTGAACTGCTCCAGCCAGACGCCGGTCTGTTCGGCCTTCTGATCCGCCACGGCGCTCATACTTTGCCGACCGCCTCCCGCTCGTCATAGAGGTCCGCATAGCCTTCGGCCTCCAGTTCGAGCGCCAATTCCTTGCCGCCGGATTTCACAATCCGCCCCTCCGCCAGCACATGCACGAAATCGGGAACGATCTCGCTCAGCAGGCGTTGATAATGCGTCACCACGATCATGGCCCGTTCCGGGCTTCGCATGGCATTCACGCCGCCCGCCACTACGCGCAGCGCGTCGATATCCAGGCCCGAATCGGTCTCGTCCAGCACCGCTAGCTTCGGCTCCAATACGGCCATCTGGAAGATCTCGTTGCGCTTCTTCTCGCCGCCGCTGAAGCCAGTATTGACCGGGCGATTGAGCAGCGCCTGGTCCATCTTCATGATCTTCATCTTCTCTTTGACCAGTTCGATGAAGTCCATCGCATCCAACTCTTCCAGCCCGTGGTGCTTGCGGATGGTATTGAGCGCGGCCTTAAGGAAGTACATGTTACTGACACCGGGAATCTCCACCGGGTATTGGAACGCCAGGAATATGCCTTCCCGCGCGCGGTCTTCCGGCGAGAGATCCAGCAGATCTTTGCCGTTGTAGATCACTTCGCCGCCCGTCACCACGTACATTTCGCGGCCGCTGAGCACCTGCGCCAGCGTGCTCTTACCTGAACCATTCGGCCCCATGATGGCGTGAACTTCACCCGCATTCACGGTCAGGTTGATGCCCTTGAGAATTTCACGATCGCCAATTCTGGCGTGCAGATCTTTAATTTCGAGCAGTGCCATGTTTATCCAACACTTCCTTCCAAGCTCACACCGAGCAGTTTTTGCGCTTCCACGGCAAACTCCATCGGGAGTTCGCGGAAGACTTCCTTGCAGAAGCCGTGCACGATCATCGAAACCGCATCTTCGGTCGAAATCCCGCGCTGCCGGCAGTAAAAGATCTGGTCCTCGCCGATCTTCGAAGTGGAGGCTTCATGCTCCACCTGCGCCGAGGTATTGCGCACTTCCAGATACGGGAAGGTGTGCGCGCCGCACTTGTCGCCCAACAGCAGCGAATCGCACTGCGAGTAGTTTCGCGCACCGGTCGCGGATTTCAGGATCTTCACGCCGCCGCGATACGTGTTCTGTCCGTGCCCGGCCGAGATGCCCTTGCTCACGATCGTGGAAGTGGTGTTCTTCCCGATGTGGATCATCTTCGTCCCGGTGTCCGCCTGCTGATAGTTGTTCGTCAGCGCGACCGAGTAGAATTCGCCCACTGAGTTGTCGCCCTGCAAAATGCAACTCGGATACTTCCAGGTGATGGCGCTGCCCGTCTCGACTTGCGTCCAGGAAATCTTCGAGTTCACCCCGCGGCAGGCGCCGCGCTTGGTGACGAAGTTGTAGATGCCGCCCTTGCCTTCTTTATCGCCCGGATACCAGTTCTGCACCGTGGAATACTTGATCTGCGCGTTATCCAGCGCCACCAGTTCCACCACTGCCGCATGCAGTTGATTGGTGTCGCGCATCGGTGCCGTGCAGCCTTCCAGGTAGCTCACCGTGGCGCCTTCATCGGCCACAATCAGCGTGCGCTCGAACTGCCCCGTGTCCTTCGCATTGATGCGGAAGTAGGTGGAGAGTTCCATCGGGCACTTCACTCCCTTGGGCACATAGCAGAAGGAGCCGTCGCTGAAGACCGCCGAGTTCAGCGCCGCGAAGAAGTTGTCGCTCGCCGGCACCACCGAACCCAGATACTTGCGGACCAGGTCGGGATGCTCTTTCACGGCTTCGGAGAACGAGCCGAAAATGATCCCCTGCTCCTTCAGCTTGCCTTTGAAGGTGGTGGCCACGCTGACCGAGTCGAAGACCGCGTCCACGGCCACACCGGCCAGAATCGCCCGCTCCTGCAGCGGAATGCCCAGCTTTTCGTACGTCTTCAAGAGTTCCGGATCGACTTCGTCCAGGCTCTTGGGACCGTCGCCTTT
This sequence comes from uncultured Acidobacteriia bacterium, assembly GCA_903876865.1. GTDB lineage: Bacteria > Acidobacteriota > Terriglobia > Bryobacterales > Bryobacteraceae > Solibacter. The sequence continues at coordinate 2,660 of CAIRBY010000766.1, read as the reverse complement.
CGCCTTGGGAGACGAGTAATAGATGATGTCCTGGTAATCGATCTTGGGGAACGAGACGTTCGCCCACTCCGGCTCTTTCAGCGTCAGCCAGTGACGGTAGGCTTTGAGGCGCCATTCCAGAAGCCATTCCGGCTCTTCCTTCTTGGCGGATATCAGACGGACCACATCTTCGCTCAAGCCGCGGGGAATGGCATCGGCTTCGATCTCCGTGACAAAGCCCCACTTATACTCCTGATTCGCAAATGTTTCGATCGTGTTGGTGGATTCGCTCACCCGGATTTGCTCCTAAACTGCTGTGCTCAATACCATATTCTCTAATCTGTACTTCTTAGTCAAGATTACGTACTGAATGGATGCTCCAGCGGGTTGAACGGGTGCAGAAAACGTCCGAAAGGAGTGCGGAGCGGAGCGAACCCTTCCTGATGGTAGAATATTGGAGGGAAGTTCTACCACGGGATCCTCATGGGCCTCAACATTAAAAACGAAGCGGCACACGTGCTAGCCACGGAACTCGCGGGCCTGCGTGGAACTTCTCTGACTCAGGCCGTCACCGACGCGCTCCGCAACGAATTGGAGCGGGAGAAGCGCCGTCGCTCCAGAATCGGCCTCAGTGAGGATCTGCTGATGATCGGCAGGCAATGCGCCGCCCACATACGGGAACCGATCACCTCAGAAAACTGCACCGACTTCCTGTACGACGAACATGGCCTGCCGCGCTGAGAGCCAACATCGTGGTAATTGACACTTCAGCCATAATGGTCATTCTGCTGAGCGAACCGGACAGCGAGTCGTACACCCGCGCCATCGAGGCGGTCGACCAGCCCAAGATGTCCGCCGCGACTTATCTGGAATCTGGCGTAGTGATCGATCACCGGGGCGACGAACTCGCTCCGAGAGCCTTTGAACGCTTCGTACGCCGCGCCAAAATCGAAATCGTTCCCTTCGACTCGCGGCAGGCAGAGATCGCGCGCCAGGCCTATCGCGATTTCGGCAAAGGCCGGCACCCTGCCGGTCTGAATTTCGGCGACTGCTTTTCGTATGCCCTCGCAAAGGCTTTAGACGAACCGCTTCTCTTCAAAGGCGGCGATTTTTCGCGAACCGACGTGCAAGTCTGCCCTCTGTAAACCCCCTGTCATCAGTTTCTCCTTGCCCTATCCGGCATTTTTAAGGAAACTGAAGGATTAAGGAGACCCACCACGTTGGATAGGAATGGCCGAAAAGGCTCGCTCGTCATGGAGCCAACAGAACGATGGACCGCCCAATCGGCCAGCGACTTCTACGATGTCGCCAGCTGGGGTAAGGGTTACTTTTCCGTCGGTGAGAACGGGCAGGTGCACGTCCACCCCGAGAAAGACCCCGCCCGCTCCATCGATCTCAAACAACTGGTGGATACGCTGGTGCTTCGCGGCATCAACCTGCCCATCCTCATCCGCTTCGCCGATATTCTGAAACACCGCCTCGGCGAAATCCACAGCGCCTTCGAAACCGCCATCAACGAGCACAAATATCAGGGCGGCTACTGCTGCGTCTACCCGATTAAGGTCAATCAGCAACGCCAGGTGGTCGAAGAGGTCCTCGAATTCGGCAAGCCCTTCAAGTTCGGCCTCGAAGCCGGCAGCAAGCCGGAACTGATGGCCGTCATGGCCCTCGCCGATAACGACACGCCCATCATCTGTAACGGCTTCAAGGACGATGAATACATTGAGATGGCGATGCTGGCCCAGAAGGTGGGCCGCAAGATCATCCCCGTCGTCGAGAAGTACACGGAACTCCAGCTCATTTTGAAATACAGCGCGCGCGTGGGCGTGCGCCCCGCCATCGGACTGCGCGTCAAACTTGCCAGCCGCGGTTCCGGACGCTGGAAGTCTTCAGGCGGCTACCGCTCCAAGTTCGGCCTCTCCGCCACCGAGGCGATGCGCGCCCTGCAGGAACTCAAAGACCTGGGCATGTCGGATTGCCTGAACCTGCTCCACTTCCACCTGGGCAGCCAGATCACCAACATCCGCCAGATCAAAGGCGCGGTCAACGAAGCCGTGCGCGTCTATGTCGATCTCGCCCGCGCGGGCGCCGGCCTCAAGTATCTGGACGTCGGCGGCGGTCTCGGCATCGATTACGACGGTTCCCAGACCGATTTCGAATCCAGCGTCAACTACACGCTGCAGGAATACGCCAACGACATCATCTATCATGTGCAGAACGTCTGCGATGAGGTCGAAGTCCCGCACCCCACGATCATCACAGAGAGCGGGCGCGCCATCGCCGCTTACCACAGCGTGCTCGTCTTCAATGTGGTCGGTGTGGCAGGGATGGGAGAAGCCGATGTGCCCGCGGAACCTCCCGCGGACGCCGAACAGCCGCTCATCGATCTCGGCGAAACCTACCGCGGCCTCACCGCCAAGAACCTGCTCGAAAGCTACCACGATGCGCAGCAGGCGCTCGACCAGGCGTTGAATCTCTTCAGCCTCGGCTACCTCTCGCTGGAACAGCGCTGCATCGCCGAGAATCTCTATTGGGCGATCTCGCGCAAGATCCAGCGCCTCGCCAGCGAACTCGATTACTTCCCCGAGGAACTGGAAGGCATTGACGCGATGCTCTCCGACACCTACTTCTGCAATTTCTCGCTCTTCCAGAGCATGCCGGATAGCTGGGCCATCAAACAG
>CAIRBY010000765.1 GCA_903876865.1 uncultured Acidobacteriia bacterium | reverse complement strand
CTACTTGCATATATCCAGGCGCCACCACTTTGGTTCGCCAAATTCTCTTTCATAGTTATGCAAACCATCGCGACATACAAGCGCAAAACAACACGGGCGCATCCCTGTTTCCCTGACCTGGCGCTCCGCGTCGGTCCTTTCTGTCCGGCGGCGGGCGATCACTCCCGCTTGTGGCGTAACCGTGACGCCTCTAACGATAGTTCAGTGACCGTCTCGATGATGGTTCTGAACTTCTTGTAGGTCTCCACCTCCCTTTTGACGGCGGCGAGGTTTTCCGGACGGACATACTCCGAGCGGCTCCTGCCTTTGTGTGTGTAGCTGAGTTGGTGGAAGGGCGTCTTTTTCTCAACTGGGTTGCGATACTGTACCGTCAGCGTTCCCGGACGCATCGCGCCGAGTTTCGCCAGATTGTCGAGCAGAGCCCGGATTCTTTCCTCTGTTCTTTCAAGTTCCGTTGACATGGAACCTCCTTTTGCGCAATATAGTAGCATTGCAGTGCTACCATAGCAATACAAAAAGGAGGAGTTGTGGAAAAAAACGTGGAACCCGGACGCATCAGCCCGCTGGCGGGCACAGAGCGGGCTTTTTTCGATGGTTGTCGCGAAGAGTTACGCAGGGGTTACGAGGCAAGTATCCAAAGGCTGGTGAACACTTGGGAGGCCTCATCGGAAGAGGTCGCAGCACTCACGAGGAAACGGTTCCGGCAGGTCCGCTTTGCCACGTTCTTCGGGACGGTCGTCCTACGGTGCCGGGAGGGTGCCACAGCAGACGGACACTGGACATGCCCGACTCTGGCGTACCTTGGCCTCCGGCCGAACCAACGCTACTCGCCTGACCTGGAGCGGCGTATGGCGGTGCTGGTCACGGAGACGCTCAGTTACGAAAAAGCCGCCGGCGCGGGGGCCGAGGCGGCATGGCTCACCTTCAGCGACGGCGCAGCGCACGCAGTTATCACACGTCTGGGTGAGGCAGCGCAGACCGCTCCGCCGAAGAGGCCGTGCACCAGGGCCGCCGGGCCAGAGGATACACTCATTGTCATGGCAGATGGGTGGAACGCCCGGCATCGGGGGGAGAACTGGGGCAAGCACAAGACAGACCGGAACCTGCCGGAACGCGTGCACTGGCACGAGATCCGTTCAGCAGTCCTCTTTAAGCTCTCTGCCCTGCTGTCCGTCAGCGGGAAGCGCAAGGCCATCATGGAAAAACATATTGTGGCCGTTCCGGCGGAAACATCCCCCTACGACTTCGGCGTCCTCCTGCACCGGGAGGCCGTACGGATGGGGCTTCTGCGGGCGAAGCGCGTCTTCTTCGTCATGGACGGCGGCGTATGGCTCTGGCACATCTATCAGGATCGCTTCGAAAAATGCTCCAAGGCCATGCTGGACTTCTACCATCTCAGCCAGCATCTTCACGCCCTCGGTGCCGCGCTCCATGGCACGGGTTCTGCGAAGGCGCAGGCGTGGTGTGCGAAAATCCTTCACAGCCTCAAGCATAAATCCCCGAAGATCCTGTTTCAAACCTTGGATGCACTGCTGACGGAACCTCCTTCCGACGATCCGGCGGTGCTGGAGATCATTCGTGAGCAGGACGCCTACTTCAGAAACCACGCGGAACACATGGACTACGCTGCCAACGCCGCGCTCGGCGTACCCATCGGCAGCGGGTCGGTCGAGTCCCTCTGCTCACAGTTCCAGAACCGCCTCAAGCGCACGGGCCAGTTCTGGACTAAGGCTGGCTTTGCCGCGCTCCTTCGCGTCATGGTCCGAAAATGGAACGGGGAGCTCGATTCCCTCTGGCTAGCTTCCGCCGCATGAGCGCCAGGTCAGGGAAACAGGGATGCGCCCGACGCTACTTTCCCCTTGTTTTTGCCGGAGCCAGCGCCGAAACTCCCTGCCCATGACTACCATTATCTTGAAGCAAGGCCGTGACCATACTGTGGGACGGCATCACCCCTGGATTTTCTCCGGCGGCATTGGCCGCAAGGACGGCCTGGAGCCGGCCTCGGGCGAAACCGTGGCGGTGCAGGACTGCGAAGGCGCGGCGCTGGGGCTGGGCGCGTGGTCGCCGATGTCCCAGATCCGCATTCGCATGTGGACGTTCGGCGAGGGCGGCACGATTGACGCCGCGTTCTTCGAAGAACGAATCGCAGCCGCGCTCGCGGCGCGCGAGGCGCTGCCTGCCAGCCGCCGCGATACGAATGCATTGCGCCTCGTGAACGCGGAATCCGATGGACTTCCCGGCCTGGTTGTGGACCGCTATGGCGAT
>CAIRBY010000764.1 GCA_903876865.1 uncultured Acidobacteriia bacterium | reverse complement strand
CTCTTTTGAAGCGGAATCTCCCGTGCGAGGGTTTGGTGGCGGTCGCGCTGCGCCCCTACTACTTTGACCCGGAGAGCCCGGAACCGGGGGATACGGGACTAGCCTGGCTCCACGCATATGAGCCAGCCGAAAGGATCGGCAGTTCGATCCTGCTCTTCCGGGTGCCTGAATCGCCGGCGAATCCTCGCAATCTGCCCCAACCACAGCGGTAAAGGCCACCCATGCCGGAGCGGCGGTGTTGCTGAGCAGTGGGCCAGAGATACACCGAACTACCGCGGAATCCGGTGCCGGGACGCACGGTAGGGCCGGCCTGCCCGGCCGGCACGCACGAGGAGTTGGCAGGCGGAAACGCCCGCCTACCTAGCCGATGGCGGAGAGAATCTTCTCGCGAATGCCGGGGGCGTCGAAGCCGGCATCCTGATAGATCTCGCTGGGGCTGCCGGAGCGGGAAAACTCGTCCATGCCGAAGTTGCGCGCCGTGTGGTCGGCGGGCAGCAGGAACGGGTAGAGGAAGCCGCGCCAGCCATTGTGGAGAGCGACTACGTGCGCGCGATCCTCGTCAGGGAAGATTTGCGCGGCCTTCTCGGGATTTTCGCGGCGCAATTCCTCGAATAGCTGGGGAGAAGTCACGGCGAGAATCTTGACGTCGCGGGTAGCTTCCAGGTCCGCGAGAATCTCGAGCGTATTGGCCAGCACCTGCCCGCCGGAGATGGCGAGTACGAGTTTCGGCTTGCCGTTATTGCGGAAGGCACGGAAGACATAGGCGCCATCGGTAGCGGCGCGCGCGGCAGGCACGCCCTCGCCGCGGCGCAGCACGGGTACGCCGGGGCGGACCACGCTGAAGACCACGGGTTCGCGGCGCTGCACGGCATGGAACAGCATCTCCACGGCTTCGTTGGCGTCGAGCGGCTTATAGACCTTGATGCCCGGATAGGCGGTGAAGAGCGACATCCAGAAGAGGCCGTGGTGCGTGGGACCATCCTCGCCGGTCTCCGGCCCGTCGTGCGCGGCGAGCACAATGAAGAAGGCATTGGAGGCGGGATTGACGGCGCTGTTGATCAGGGTCATGCGGATGGAGTTGGCCATCATGCACGTGAAGACGCCATAGGAGGCGAAAGCAGTCATGGGACGGAAACCGCCGGGCAGTGTATCCTGAGCCATGGCGCAGGACATCATCGCCATGTTCTGTTCGGCGATGCCGAAACGGATGCCGCGGCCGAGTTCGTTGGATGGGCTGAGGATGCCGTAGACGCTCTCCGCCTTGCCGGTGAGGATGCTCTTCATCAGATCGCCCGCGCCCACATAGAAGAAGGCATTGTTCTTCATCGCCCAGGCGAACCAGGCTTCGCTGGCCTTGCGCGTGGGCACGCTTTCCCCCTCGCCAAAAATGAGTTCGGCGGGAAGTTCGGCGGGACGCTGCATGGTGGTGTAGTCGCGGATGGGGCGGCCCGCGAGCGAAGTGCGCATCCGTTCCACGAGGACCGCTTCCGGCAGGATGCGAACGGCGGCGGCGCGCAGTCGGCCGGTCAGGTAGACGATATCGGCGTCATCGATAGCGTTCACCACCACCTGAATATCGTTGGCCACTTCGCCTTTGACACCGGGGATGGCGAAGCCGAGTTTGTGCATGGCGTCTACATATTCGGCGTGCGGCAGCGGGGTGCCGTGGGAATCGCCGGTGCCTTCGAGACGTCCGTATTCGGTGCCCTTGCGGGTGTGCGCGATCACTACCGTGGGCCGCCCGGGGCCGAAACCCCGCGCCGCCAGACGGTAGGCATAGGCGAGTTCGAGCGGAGAGTGGCCATCGGCTTCGATTACGTTCCAGCCAAGCGCGAACCAGTGATTCACATACGGGGCGGGCATGACTTCGAAGATCGAGCCATCGATGCCGAAGCCGTTGTAGTCCAGGGTGACAACAAGATTCTCCATGCCCAGATGCGCGGCGAGGTTGCGCGCTTCGTAGGTCATGCCCTCTTCGGTTTCGGCGTCGCCGGCGATGACGAAGGCTCGCGTGGAAAGGCCGTTGGAGCGATGCAGCGCGGCGAAGCCGAGGCCGGCGGAGATGCCGTGGCCGGACGACCCGGTCGAGGTATCGGCGAGCGGATAGTGGCTCTCCACGTGTCCGCTGGGACCGCCCCAGCGCCGGAAGCGCGCAAGATCTTCGGGGTAGACCAGTTTGCAGGCTTCGCTCGCGGCCGGAGCTTCACCGTTGCGCCGCAGTGCCTGGTAGACCAGCGCGATCAGGGCGTGGAACAGCGGGCTGCAGTGCCCCGCCGACCAGACGACGCGGTCGCGGCCGGCGGCCTTGGGGTGCCAGGCATCGAAGCCGAAGGCTCCGCAGCAGAGCAGCGTGACCAGTTGCTCCACCTTGGAAGAGGATCCGCCGGGATGGCCGGATTGGGCGCCATCCACCGCGGAGAACAGCAGGCCGCGCACCACGCGGCACAGGTTGGCGATACGGGCCTCGTCGAGTTCGGGCAGAGCTTCCAGGCTCAAGCCGCGAAGATTCAGATAGGCGGCGCCCTGCGACTGGTATTGGAAGCGGGCGGGTTCGGTGGAACGCAGGGCGGTGAGCCCTTCGGGGTGCAACAGCGGGTACTTCACGGCGAGGGCAGCGGACATGGCGGGCCTCCTGAACGGTTGCCGCCGCCTGTCGAACAGTTCGACAGGGCGGCAGTCAACCGTATTTTATATCGGATTATCCGATTTGTCCGTATTGCGCGATGCGAATTCTATCTGGGGCCTGGCTACGCGAGGAATGCAGGGCACTTCCGACATCCCGGTAGGTTTCGCCGGATGCCAAGCGAAGGCAGAAAGCAGAGCAAAAGAGGCACTTTTCCCTGCCCCGGAATCGGCGTTGACAGAGGGGCTGATCGGGCATAATCTGGAATCGGATGTACGGGTTCTATTAGCTGCCAGAGGAGGCACGATATGAGTTCCGTAGAGATCCCGTTCGCAGAACGAGTAGCCGAAACCGCGCACTGGAGCGATGATCCACCGGAGAGATTGGAGCAGCAGGAATTCGACCTGTCCGCCTTCGAACTCTGGCATATGGGCAACTGCCCGGACCTCCTCGAAGCGGAGGATTGGATGGACGCGCCACGGGCGGTGGCCGAACCCGCCGGTAGTCGTTAGCGGCTTCCGCCGTAGGCTGGTGTAGGATAGGCTTCGCGGTCGTTCCCTGCACCGCGGAGCATCAGCCTATGAACGAACCCAATCCGGTACTTCACCCCGATTTACACGGCCGCGTAGCCGTAGTGACGGGAGCCAGCCGCGGCATCGGTCGAGCGCTCGCGCTCCGCCTGGCACGCGAAGGCGCGGCCGTCGCCGTGGCCGCCAAAAGTGAGCACTCCACTGAACGCCTGCCCGGCAACATCCACGAGACGGTGGACGCGATCCGCGCCGCGGGCGGACGCGCCCTCGCCGTGCCGGCCGACGTACGCGACGAAGACGCGATCCGCAATCTGATCGAGCGGACTGTCGCCGAATTCGGCCGCCTCGATATCCTGGTCAACAACGCCGGCGCCATCTGGACGCAGCCGATCCTTAAGACTCCGCCCAAGCGCTTCGATCTGATGATGGGGGTGAACGCGCGGGCGGCTTACATCGCCTGCTACTACGCGCTGCCCCACATGGTGAAGCAACAGTGGGGCCACGTGCTCAACATGTGCCCGCCGCTCAATGAGCGCCCGGCGGAGGGAAAGGTCGCCTACATGATGTCGAAGCTCGGCATGGCGCGCGTCGCACTGGGCGTGGCGGCGGAGCACGGGCGCGATCACATCGCCGCCAATGCGCTCTGGCCGCGCACCATCATCGAATCGCAGGCCTCGATCGGATGGAAGATGGCCGATCGCTCGCAGTGGCGCACGCCGGAGATCGTCTGCGACGCATCGCTCGCCATCTTCGCGCAGGAGCCGCCAACATCTACCGGACGCCAGTGGATCGACGAGGAGGCGCTCACCGAACTGGCCGGTATCACGGATTTCGATGGCTACTGGTGCGAAGGCAGGCCGCCAAGCGAACCCATCTACATCGACAAGTGGTGAGCCCCACCATCTATCGAGTTCCAGGTCTGATTATTTGATATAGTCAGCGGGGAGAACTCCATGGAACGGACAATTTCCTTTCGACTGAACGGCAAGCCCACCAGCGTCACCACCGACGACGAGCGGATGTTGCTGTGGGTCCTGCGCTCCGACCTGAGCCTGACGGGCTCCAAGTTCGGCTGCGGCGAGGGCCTCTGCGGCGCCTGCACGGTGATTGTGGGGCAGCAGGCCGTGCGCTCCTGCATCACTCCGGTGAAGGATGTGGCCGGGAAAGCGGTGATGACCATCGAAGGGCTGGGGCAAAGCGGCTTGCACGCGGTGCAACAGGCATTCATCGCGCACAGCGCCTTCCAGTGCGGCTTCTGCACGCCCGGAATGCTCCTGACGGCTTGTGCGCTGCTGCTCAAATCGCCGCATCCCACGCGCGAACAGATCAGCGCGCACATGGAAGACAATCTCTGCCGCTGCGGCGCGCATCCGCGCATCCTGGATGCGATTCAGGAAGTTGCCGCCACGGCCAAGGGAGGTGAGTGATGAGCGCCTTGGATTTCACCCGCCGCGATTTCTTCGGCCTAACCGGCGCCGGGCTTTTCGTCTTCCTGCAGGGCGAAGCGCTCACCGGGCAGGAACCCGCGCGACTGCCTACCCGTCCTCAGGGCCCTACCGATCTCAATGCGTTCCTGAAGATCGGCGCCGATGGGCGCGTGACCTGCCTGGCAGGCAAGGTGGAACTGGGCCAGGGAGCAATGACCGAATTGCCGCAGTGCCTCGCCGAGGAACTGGACGTACCTCTAGCATCCATCGACGTCATCCTTGGCGACACCGATCTCTGCCCCTACGACATGGGCACGTTCGGCTCCATGTGCACGCCCCTGCTTGTGCCGGCCATGCGTCGCGCCGGCGCCGAGGCTAGAGCGGTGCTGATTGAGATGGCGGCCGAACGCCTGCACCTGCCCGCCGCAAGTCTTCAGGCCAAGGCGGGGAGCATCTCCGAAATCGCCAAGCCCGGGAACCGCGTCACCTACGGACAACTGGTGGAAGGCAAGCGCATCGAGCGCCACCTTGCCAATGTGCCGGTGAAGACGGTGGCGCAGTTCCAGGTGATGGGCCGTTCCGCGGCGCGCAAAGACGCGATGGACAAGGTCACGGGCAGCGCGCAGTATGCGGGCGATCTGGTGCTGCCGGGCATGTTGCACGCGGCCATCCTGCGGCCGCCGGCCCACGGCGCGACATTGAAAACGGCGGACACCTCGGCGGCCGAGAAGCTCTCCGGCGTGCAGGTAGTGCGGGAAGGCTCCATGATCGCGATGCTGCATCAGCGCCCCGATCTCGCCCGGGAAGCGCTGGCCAAAGTGAAGGCCGCTTTCGAGATGCCACCCGAGGGTCCAGACGATCAGAGCATCTTCGAGCACATCGTGAAGACCGCGCCGCCGCTGCGTCCCACGGGCGAGAGCGGGGATGTGGCGGCAGGCGAGAAGGCCAGCGCCACAATCACGGAGCACACCTACCTCAACAGCTATGTGGCCCATGCGCCCATCGAGACCCACTCCGCCACGGCGCAGTGGGAGGCCGGAAAAATGACCGTATGGGTCAGTTCGCAGGCCCCGTTCCAGGTGAAGAATGCGGTGATGGCGGCGCTCGCCCTGCCCGCGGAGAAGGTGCGGATCATCTCGCGCTATGTGGGCGGAGGCTTCGGCGGCAAGACCGAAGGCGATCAGGCGGTGGAGGCGGCGCGCCTCTCGAAACTCACCGGCAAACCGGTGCAGGTGGTGTGGAACCGGCAGGAGGAGTTTTTCTTCGACCGCTTCCGCCCCGCGGCGGTGATGAAGATTCGCTCGGGCGTGACCACTGCGGGCAAGATCGCGCTCTGGGATGCGCAAGTGTATGGCGCGGGGGAGCGCGAGGCGAGCCCGTTTTACGAAATTCCGCACAAGCGCAGCACCTGGGCTGGCGGATGGCAGGGCGGCAATCCTCCCGGCATGAACCCCTTCGCGGTGGGCGCATGGCGCGCGCCCTCGGTGAACAGCAACACGTTCGCGCGCGAATCCCACATGGATGTGATGGCGGCCAAGGCGGGGATCGACCCGGTTCAGTTCCGCCT
>CAIRBY010000763.1 GCA_903876865.1 uncultured Acidobacteriia bacterium | reverse complement strand
TGGCGGCGACGCCGAGCACGTACTTTACGATTTCAAGTTTGCCGATTTTGTGATCGAGCCGTCCGAGACCGGTTTCGGCGAGTTCGAGGCGCGCCCACTCTGGCGCGTTATCGCGACAGCGATTCTGAATGATGGTGATGGCGCGGCCCCGATCTTCGAGGCTCATGGCGGCGACGCGTTCCTGCGCAACAGCCGCGGCGTTCACGGCTTCGTCCATCGTCGGGAAGACGCCGTCGTTGCCACCACCGGATGGTAGCGAGGCGGCCTTCCCATCGAGCCGGGCGAGGATTGCCTGCGTAATTTCAGCGATCAGTTGTTCGCGGTTTTCGATCATCGCGCTCACTTATTCGGAAGAACCTGCGAGACGTCCTCGTGGGGACGGGCGATGATGTGCACGCTGTGCACTTCGCCGACGGCACGCGCCGCGGCGGCGCCGGCATCCACTGCCGCGCGGACCGCGCCCACATCGCCGGTGACGAAGACGGTGCAGAGTCCGCTGCCTACTTTTTTCCAACCCTTGTAGGTTACGTTGGCGGTCTTGAGCATGGCGTCCGTGGCTTGCACGAGCGGGACCATGCCTTTGGTTTCGATCATGCCGAGTGCGTCGTTGGTATTCGATGCCATAGTGGTCCCCTTAGCTCAAAAAGCCTTCCGCGATGCCCTCATGCGGGCGCGCGATGATGTGGTGGCTGACCAGTTCGCCTACGTTGCGGGCGGCTGCCGCTCCGGCCGAGACGGCTGCGCTGACGCTGCCCACATCGCCGCGAACGATGGCGGTGACGAAGCCGCCGCCGATCTCCACGAGTTTGACCAGCGTAACAGCAGCGGTCTTCGACATGGCGTCCGAAGCTTCGATCAAGCCGACCAGACCGCGGGTTTCAATCAGCCCGATGGCTTCGTCGCTCGCGGGCTTGCCGTTGGCCTTTTTGGCGGGCGAGGCAGCGAAATCCGGCAGTTCGTCGTGGGGGCGGGAGATGACCAGCACGCTGGTGACCTCGCCGACGCGGCGGGCGGAAGATGCTCCGGCATCGGTAGCGGCCTTCACCGCGCCGACATCGCCCTGCACAAATGCAGTGACAAGGCCGGAGCCTACGGTCACCCATCCCGCGAACGTTACGTTAGCGGACTTCAACATGGCGTCCGTACCCTCGATGAGGGCTACAAGGCCCTTGGTCTCGATCATTCCGAGTGCTTGTCGATTTCGCATTTTACTTGATTAGCTCGATATCTTTCGTTAGGTGGAGGCCGCAGGCATTCGCCTCGTCGGTATCCATGTGGACGTTGAGCAGCGTAGCGGGATCCACGCGAACGTGAACCCGCTGAAATAGAGTGGCAGCGTCTCCCCCGACGCGGAGTTTCATGATGTCGCCATGTTTGACCCGGTAATAGTCTGCCTCTGCCGGATTCATGTGCACGTGGACGGCGGCGCGGATCACGCCTTCCTTGAGTTCGATCATGCCCTTGGGGCCCATGAGCCACGCGCCCGGCGTGCCCGCGATATTTCCGGAGAGGCGCACGGGGATGTTATCGAAACCCAGGCTGATCGCGTCGGTAAAGGCGAGTTCCACCTGCGACTGTTTGCGCAGCGGTCCCAGAATCCTCAAGTTGGAGATCAGGCGGCTGCGGGGACCGATGATGGTGACCGTTTCTTTCGCCGCGTAATTACC
>CAIRBY010000762.1 GCA_903876865.1 uncultured Acidobacteriia bacterium | reverse complement strand
CTCGCGCCCGGCAGATAGAGGAACGAGGGCAGCAGATCTTCCTCGCGCACTTCACCGGGGTTGGTCAGTTGCGCCACCGCCTGCAACTCCACGTTGGCGGGGGCGAAGGGGTCGGCGTCTTCACGCACTTCGGCATAAGCCAGGGCGCAGTTGGTCGTGCCCAGATCGATCCCGATGACGTATTTCGCCGCCGGGTTGGAAGCGTGCCTACTCAATTTCGATTTCCGCGGGCGCGATGATGGTTGCGTCCTGTTTGGCCGGCAGTGCGGGCAGGTCCACCTTGGTGGCGCGCCATCCCTTATGCCGCAGCGTGCCGCCGGCGGGAGGTTTGGCCGGGACGTTGCCCACGAACTTTACCAGATTCGGATCCTGCGCCGGGGCCTTGGCGTAGGTGCCTTCCACGCCGTCGATCACCGGGGCGAGCGTCACATACCGGGCGATCGCGTCGCGGCACTGATCGTGCAATTCGCGCACGGCGGCGCCAATCTGCTCGTCGGAATAGCCCGCGACGTCTTCCTGCAGAAAATCGATCAGGCGGGAATCGCGCTGCAGAATCCCGAGCAGTTGCAGTGCGCCATCGGAGGCGCGGACGGCGGGCGCCACGGGCGCGGGCTTCGGGGCGGGCGCCGCGGCACGGTGAGAGAGGTTCAGCGCCGTGAGCGTTTCCTGGGAGAGTTCGCCGGAGAACAGCAGGCTGAAAAAACTACGAAAAGCGAGGACGATACGATTCAAATCAATGGCTCCAACTATTTAGGATACCAAAGGGGGGCCTTCGCCCCCCACTGGAACTGATGCCGGAACCATCTCTGCCTGTACCGGGGAGGACGCTCTACCGGGGCGGGGCGGCCTTCGAGGGAGGCGTCGGAACCCCATCCACCGTCTTCGGCTCCATCAGTTCGGTGCGCGTGCCGTCGGGGTCGAACAGGTTCATCTGCCGCTTCCGGTTGATGCCCGTCTTCACCTCGAGCGGGCGGGTCTGGATCTTCCGCGCGGGGCTCTTTTCCACCGCCGCCGCCGCCTTATCGATATCCGGCACTTCCAGGCAAATGTGGTGCAGGGAACCGAGCGTTTTCAGGTCCGGGAACTTATCGTAGAGCATGAATTCCAGATAATCGTCGCCATCCGGAACCTTCATGTTCACCCAATCCAGCACCGTGCCGGTCTTGCTGCCGCGCCAGATCTCCTGGAAGCCCAGGATTTCGCCGTAGAACTTCAGGGAGGGCTCCAGTTTGCCCACGATGATGCCCAGATGCGCAATGCGGTTCGAAAGGCGCGGGCCATCCAGGGACTTGCCCTTCGACAGCATGCTCCACCCATCCGGTTCGTACTGCACCACTTCCACCAGATGGCCGTCCGGGTCCGTGATCATGAAGTTGGAGTTCTTGATGCGCCCCTTCCCCACCTTTTCCGGCACCTTGACGCCTTTGGAAGCGAGGTACACGCGCATCGCCTCCGCATCGTCCACTTCAATCGAGATGTGCAGCAACCGGTCCGTATTCGCCTTCTTCTCCGGGTTGAGTTCGATGTACTGCCGTTCGTTCACCTTAATAAAGGTGAGTGCGAGGCTGCCGTCCGCGTTATCCAGCTTGAACGGCTCCCCGAAGCCCAGAAAATCCTTGTAGAAAATACGGGCCTGCTCGATATCGTGCACCGCGAGCGAGATATGTGCGACGCCCAAAATCTTTGGGCGCTTGGGCGTCTGCGGCGGAGCAGCGAACAACGCGCTGCCGAGCGCGATGAGGGCGGCACTGGTAAGTAATCGTCTGTTCATGATGTCCTCTTAGAACGTGAATTTACCCGCAACCGTGAACTGCCGCCCGCCGCCGTTCTGGCTGCTGATGGTAGCGAACGCGGAACTCGTGGGCGAAGCGTTGGCCGCGTTGAAGTTCGGGTGATTGAAGCCGTTGAAGCAATCGGCGCGAAGCTGGAGCTTCAGGGATTCCCGCAAGGCGATGTTCTTGATCCCGGAGAAATTCCACGTCGCCTGCCCATCGTTGCGAATGCCGGCGAAGCGCAGCGGAAAGGTGCGCAGGTTGTTGACCAGCTGCGCCGCGGAGACGCGGTTGAAGCCCGCGTTCACGTTGAACCAGTGGTCCGGCGACCGCTGATCGCGCGGCAGGACCACGTCCTTGATGTTGCCGGCGAAAATGATGTTGCCCCAATCGATGGGCGCGCCCGCCTGCCGCACAATGTGGGCCGCCAGTTGCACGCCGCCGAAGATCCGGCCCAGCCCTTTGGAGGTGCTGATGGTTTTCCCCGGGCCCACCGGCAGTTCCCACAACCCGTTGATGCCGAGGCGGCTGTTGCGGTCGTTGGCGCTGATGCCATACCACGGCATCGCGTCCCCCGGATTCAGAAACGCCGTGCCGTCCAGCAGCTTCGACCACGTGTGCGCCACGTTGATGGTGAAGCCGTGGCTCAGGCGCTTCTGCACCTGCGTCTGCAGCGAGTGGTACATCGCGTG
>CAIRBY010000761.1 GCA_903876865.1 uncultured Acidobacteriia bacterium | reverse complement strand
CCATCAGCGCGGCCTGCCGCTCCCCGCCCTCGTGCAACTGCTCTCCGCCACCCCCGCCGCGCGCTTCGGCATGCGCGGCAAAGGCCAACTTGCGCCAGGCTACGATGCCGATCTCACCCTCGTCGATCTCGCGCACTCCGCTACCCTAGCCGCGCACGATCTGCACCAGCGCCACAAGCTTTCGCCCTACACCGGCTACACCTTCCGCGGCGCAGTTCGCCGCACCCTGCTGCGCGGCCGCACCATCTTTCAAGACGGCGCGATCCTCGCCACGCAGCCAGGCCAATTCACCCGTCCCACCCTTCAGGAGCTTCCATGATCCACCTCGGTCAAACCCGCAGCGCCATGCCCGGCAACCACGCCCTTCTTACGCCCGATACCTTTGTCCGCGCGCCCCTGCCAGGCATGCAGCGCGCCACCGCCATCGTGCACGCCGCCCCCGCCATGGGCGCCGCCTTCACCCAATACACCGCGGAGTTCGAAGCCGGCGGCAGCCTCGGCCCCACCGCCGCGCAGCGCTTCCTCTTCGTGCTCGAAGGCGAACTCACCGTGACTGCCGGACGCAAACGCCACGCCCTCCAACCCGGCGGCTACGCTTATCTTCCAGACGACTCCTACACTGTCTCCGCCGTCTCCGCCAGCCGCGCCGCCGTGATTGAGAAAGCCTATCTCCCGCTCAAAGGAGTGCGCCGCCCCAAACTTCTGATCGGCACCGAAGCCGGCGCCCCCGCCGCGCCCCTGATGGGCCCGCAGGGGAGCGATGACTGGCTCACCGTCCACAAACTTCTCCCCGAAGAGCCCGCCTTCGATTTCGCCGTCAACACCATGACCTATCTCCCCGGCGCCACCCTGCCCATGGTGGAGATTCACGTGATGGAGCACGGCCTCCTCATGCTCGAAGGCGGCGGCATCTATCGCCTCGATGATTGCTGGTACCCCGTCACCGCCGGCGATTTCATCTGGATGGGCCCCTACTGCCCGCAGTGGTTCGGCGCCCTCGGCAAGACGCCCGCGAAGTACCTCATCTACAAAGATTGGAACCGCCATCCGCTGGAGGCCGCTTGAGCCTCCAGATTCAAGCCGCGCGCCTGTCCGCCGAACTCGAAACCCTCGCCGCCTTCTCCGATGTGCCCGCGCCCGCGGTCACGCGCGTCGTCTTCTCGCCCGTCGATCTCGCCGCCCGCGCTTGGCTCAAACAGCAGTGCGCCGCCGCCGGACTCGACCTTCGCGAAGACGCCGTGGGCAACACCTTCGCCCGCTGGCACGGCTCCGAACCGGACCTGCCCGCCGTGGCCAGTGGCTCGCACATCGACGCCATTCCCCACTCCGGCAAGTATGACGGCACCGTGGGCGTGCTCGGCGCGCTCGAAGCCATCCGCGCCCTGCGCGAATCCGGTTTTCAGCCGCGCCGCTCGCTCGAACTGCTCCTCTTCACTTCGGAAGAGCCCACCCGCTTCGGCATCGGCTGCATCGGCAGCCGCCTGCTCTCGGGTACCCTCGCCGCGGAGCGCGCCGCCGCGCTCCAAGACTCCGAAGGCGTCACGCTGGAAGATGTCCGCCGCACCGCCGGCTTCACCGGGACGCTCGCCAGCGTGCGCCTCGCCCCCGGCCACTACCACGCCTTCGTGGAACTCCACATCGAACAGGGACCGCTGCTCGAACAGGAGCAACTCCCCCTCGGCATTGTCACCGCCAT
>CAIRBY010000760.1 GCA_903876865.1 uncultured Acidobacteriia bacterium | reverse complement strand
GGCCACGAGAGGGTCGCCCCACATGGCGGCGCAAGCGTCGAAATCTTCCAGGCGATGGCCGCGTAAGCGCAAACGGTCGGTTTCGATCACGGGTATCATGTTCTACTCCAGCTTCTCCTACTCCAGCCCCAGCGCCTTCGCCGGATTGGTCTGGGACATGAGGGCGATCTCAGTTGGGGTGAAACCGGCGCGCTGCAATCGTGAGAAAAACTCCGCGAGGCCATCGGGAGGGAGAGGATTCACCGCCTGGCCGAGATCGCTGGAGAGGATGCAGTGCTCCACGCCGATGGCGCGAATGGCCTGCGCGTACTCTTCGATGGTGCACTCTGGCTTCGCGCCCAACAGCGCGTTGTAGACGAACTCGATCCAGGCGCCGCCGGCGGCTGCCGTCTGCATTTGCGCCACCGTCATGCGGACGGGGGAGAGCATGGCGTGGGTGACCACGACGTTCTTCACATTCAGGCGGCGGGCCTCGCGCACGATCATGAGACCCTCCTCGGCGGAGGAGTGTCCGGTTTCGAGGGTGAGGCCGTACTTCGCGCAGAGGGCGAGCACTTCGCGCGCATCGCCGAGCAACGCTCCGTTTTTCGAGATAGCGACGAAGGGGCGGGCTTCTTTGGAGAAGCGCACCTGATTTTCGGCGTCGAAGGTGGGCATCCAGACGATGCGGCCGTAGCCGCCCTTCATCAGCACCATGTGTTCGATTGCGGCCGGATTGATGCCGCCCACTGCGCGGTTCAGGTCGATGCCGCCGAAGATCTCAATTCCGGGAACTTCCTGCCGCACCAGATAGGCGACAGCGGCGGTGGATTCGTAGTGGTTCTTGAGCACCAGTCCGCGCATGCCGCGCGCCTTGGCCAGACGCGCGAGTGGAACGGCCTCGATGGAGCGGGGCACGCTATCGGGCCCCGCATGCACGTGAATATCGACGACTCCGGTGAGTTGTGCCCACGCCGACGCCGCGAAAAAAGCGGCGCAGACGAGTTTCACTGGCCGCCCGCGGCGGCGCTTCCGGCGGAGGCGGGTTTCGATATCTCTTTGGTGCGCTCTTCGAGGTGGTCTTTCATCTTCAGGAGCGGCACGCCATCGGTGAGCCACTTCGGCGCGGGCTTCTCCATCAGGTAGTAATCGAAATACTCTTTCATGCGGACGGTGTAGTCCTTCATGTTCTCGGGCTTGCGCAGGCCGTGATTTTCGCCCTTGTACTCGAGCATGATCACGGGCTTCTGCAGGCGGCGGAGGGTGTTGTAGTAGGCGATGCCCTGGGTCTGATCCACGGCGCCGTCCTTATCGTTGTGCAGGATCATGAGCGGCGTGTGGACGTTTTTGGCGTGATAGACGGGCGAGTTGCGCTGGTAGGCCTCGAGATTATCCCAGTAGCCGCCGTAGAAGCGACCCTGCGCGCTTTCGAAGATTGCCTGATTGGTGCCGCCGGTGTTGCGGTAGATCAGGCTATACATGCTGACCATGTCGGTGAGGGGAGCGCCGGCGATGGCGGCGTGGAAGACATCGGACTGCGTGACGAGGAAAGCGGTCTGGTAGCCGCCCCACGAGTGGCCGTGGATGCCGACCTTGGCCGCATCCACGACTCCGGTAGCAATCGCGGCCTTCACGGCGGGGACGACGCAGGCGACCGCGCTCACGCCGGGATCGTTGACCTTGTAAACGATATCGGGCTCGATCACCGCATAGCCGTTGCTGGTGTAGGCGGAGATGCTGAAGCCGTTATACGCGGGCTGCGGATAGGCATTCGCGTTCTGCGAGAGCTTCTCGTAGATCTCGACCACGGCGGGGTACTTCTTAGCCGGGTCGTAGTTGGCGGGAAGGTAGAGCGCGGCCTGGAGTTTCTCGCCGCGGGTGCTGGTGTAATCCACGATGCGAACGCCGCTGGTCCAGAGGAAATCTTTCTGTTGCGGATTGGCGTCCGTCACTTTGACACCGTTAGACAGCATGGCGTCCGCCACGTAGAAGTCCGGAGACTCCTTCACGGATTCGCGCGTGTACAGATAGGTGTCGGCATTCTTGGCCTTCACCAGAGTGGCGTAGCGCGCGTCGCCCCACTGCGCCATGCGCACTCCGGTCTTACCGGGTTCGAGCATGCCGATGCCGGATTTCTTGGTCCACTCTCCATACGCGCCGATGTAGACGGGCTGCGAAAGATCGATGCCTTTTTCGTCGGGGTCGAGGCGGAAACGCTGGCGGTAGCGGATCTTGTCTTTCTTGCCGTTCACGGTGAGGTTGACGGCGGCACCGCCGTTCGCGGCAACCTTCCAGATATCCCAGCCATCGGTCAACAGGACCGATTGGCCGTCTTTGCTCCAGCCCAAGGACATGGTGGGCGGCTTGACCACGTTGACGTCGTTATCGGTGTCGATGAACGTGGTGGCCGCGCCCTTGGTGATTTCCACCTGTTTGCCGGTCGCCGTATCGTAGACGAAGTAGGCTCCCTCATCGTAGAAGAGGAGTTGGGTGCCATCGGGAGAAGCGCCGCGGAACCAGCGGGCCTTGCGGAGGGCGAGTTTGCGCGCGCCGGTGACGGCATCGATGGTGTAGACGTCTTCGAAGCGGCGGCCATCCAGATTGCCCATCAATTCGTATTCGCGCACGTCCGTGCCGAGGGCGACTTTCGCGTCGGGGGCGAAGATCACGGTCTTGACGCTGTCATCGGCGAGGCGGACGAACTTGCTATCGGTGGGACGCCAGACGGAGAGGTAGCTGAAATTCTTGTCCTGATTCTCCTGCACGGCCTGTTGCGTCTGGAGGCGGGAGTCCTTCCAGTGCCAGAGCACGAGGTCGACCTTCTCATCGGCGGCGGCGTCGCCGGGTGCGGGTGCGGAGACGGTAATGCGGCCCTCCGGTTCGGCGGGCGCCTTCTTGGCTTTGATGGCATGAATGCCGAAGGTGACGGCAGCGAGGTCTTCGCGCCAGGCGGCGCTGCGCATGGGCGAGATGGTCATGCCGGCGGGGAAGCTCTTGTCGGTCTTAGGGTCGAAGACGGCTTTCGACGGCAGGCCTGCGCCGAAGCCGCGGAAGGCCACCACGCTGTATAGCTTCTCTTCGAAGCCCTTGTCATCGACTCCGCGCAGGGTGGCGAGGCCGTCGCCCTTTTCGGTCCAGGTGAGGCCCTTGTAGACTGCCTCGGCGTGATCGAGCGATTCGAGCGCGCCGGTCTTCATGTTGCGGAGGAGGACGCCGTTGCCGGCCTTATCGCGGGCATCGATGATGCAGGCGAGCCAGTCGCCCTTCTTATCGAAGGCGAACTCGCTGACGTTGCCGAGGTTTAATTCGCTGCCGGTGGCGAGCGAGTAGATGAGGAGGTCGCTGCCCGAAGGACGGTCCGCCGCGGCTCCGCCGGGTGCGGTCGCGGCGGGTGGGCCGGCGGGTCCCGCGGTCTCGGCGGGGTAGCGCAGCAGGGCGATCGCGGTGCCCTGCTCGCCGGAAAAGGCGAAGCGGCGGGTCTTCTCGAACTCGGTCTTCTTGCCGGTGGCGAGTTCGATTAGGACGGCCCGGGTCTGGATGGGCTTGCGGTCTTTCTTGAGCTTCTTGGCGTCTTTTGTGGTCGGGTAGGCCTGGAACGCAACCCACTGCGAGTCGCCGGAAATAGCCAGGGTTGCGGCCATGGCGCCTATCGGCGGGGCCGGGGGCGCGGCTGCGTCCGGGGTTGGTGCAGAGGCGCCGGCATCGCCGGAGGGGAAGCGGAGTTCCTTGCCGGACTTCAGATTCCGGACGACGACTTCGGCATCGCCCTCCGCCGGAGCGATGCGGTAGGCGAGCCACTCGCCGCTGTTGGAGACGGCGGGCGCCTGGATTCGTTTCCACGCCAGAATGTCGGCGAGTTGCATCGGTTTCTGTGCGTGGAGCCAGCCCGCGCACAGCAAGAGACAGGGCACAAAAGAACGCAGCTTCATAGCGGATTATGGTAACAAAACGCCATCCGCGAGATGGCCCCGAAAGAGGAAAGGGCCGGTATCGGAATCGTGCGATCCAGATACCGGCCCGGGTTGTGTTTGACAGGGTTGGTTAGAAGTAGAGACGGAGACCCAACTGCACCATGCGCGAGAAGTTTACCTGCGAGGTGATGCGGCCGAAGGAACTGCTGCCGAACGAGGTGTTCGGGGCAGCGAACATCGGGGTATTGGAGGCGTTCAGAGCTTCGGCACGGAACTGCGCTTTGAACTTCTCCACGATGGAGAAGTTCTTGAAGATGGACATATCCCAGTTGGCCTGTCCGGGTCCGCGGATATCGAGGACGCGCGAGAGGTTGCCGAAGGTGCCGCGAGGCGCCGCCGAGAATGCAGCCGGATTGAGATAGTTGGTGAGGCGGCTTTCCAGGCTGCCGCTGCTCACGGGAGAGACGCCAGTGGCGTTGGGCCGCTGACTGGCGTAGCCGAAGACCGAGTTGTTGTTGGTGCTGGACGTGATCTGCACCGGGAAGCCGGATTGATACACGCTGATGGCGTTGACGCTCCAGCCACCGACCACATAGTCCAGCGCCTTGCTGGAAGTCAGCAGTTTCTTGCCTTTGCCGAGCGGGAGTTCGTAGGTGAAGCCGGTGCTCCAGCGCAGCGGAGTATCCACGTTGGCGAGGCTGTATTCGGAGGCCATATCGTAGGGATTCTGCGGACCGGAATTGCCTCCATTGAGGAAGTTGCCGGCGCCGCCGGAACTGGCGTCGTGATTGCGAGCCCAGGTGAAAGTGGAGAGTACAGTGAAGCCCGCGCTCATGCGCTTTTGCAGTTTCACCACGGCCGAGTCATAGCGCGCGTGGCTGCTGTCGTTGTAAGACAGGTTGATCGCGCTGAAGGTGGGGTAGGGCAAAAGCAGTTGCACCGCGCTCACGCTGGCGCCGCCGATGACGCCGGCCCCGCCGTGACCGAAGAAGGGATTTGCAACCGAGGCAGAGGCCACGGGCAGTGCCTGCGGGATCAGCGCCGGATTCAGCGCGTTGATGTTGATGGCCGCGGTGGCCTGGGTCAGGTGGGTGGAGTGCGAGCCCACGTAGGCCAGTTCCAGCGCGACGCCAAAGGGGAGTTCCCGCTGCACGTCCAGCGAGTACTGCTGCACGCGCGGCGAGCGCCCGTTCTGATCGATGATGCTGAGGCTCTGACCGATGCCGGTCAAATCGCCGAGGCTGCTGCCGGTGGGCCTGGCCACGCCGGTCGGGAAGGGATTGGAGAGGCTATTCGCGGGAGTGGAGTTGCCGTCGTTGGAAGCGACATAAGAGGAGGTGGCGGTGAAGCCCGGCGGATTGTAAGGCGTCCCTACCGCAAACTGCGGCGCCCAGAAGAGGCCGTAACCACCGCGAACCGTAGTCTTCGGCGCGACCTGCCAGGCTAGGCCGATGCGTGGTCCGAGCTTGTTCATGTTGGGATTCATGACGTGGATGCTGTTGCCGTTGATGCCGGCGAATTCGATCACACCCTTGGGCAGAATACCAGTTACGCCGGCGGCCAGCGGATTGATGGACCTGGTGTCAAAGCCTACGACCATGGAGTTATTTTTCTCCTGCAAGCCGTATTCCCGCTCCCAGCGCATGCCGACATTGACGGTTAATTTCGAGGTGATGCGGATGTCGTCCTGGAAGTAGGCGCCAAAGTAATCGGCGTACTCATACAGCTTGGTGGGAATGTAGCCGGTGCCAGAGGAGGGCGCGCCCAGCAGCATATCCGCGAGGTCCGCACCGGTGCCGCTCACGGCGGAAAGCGGAGTGGAGCGGGAGAAGACGCCGTTGAAACTGAACTGTCCGGCGCTGTTGGCAAAATCGTTGCCATCGTCATGGATGCGGCGGTAATCGAAGCCGGCCTTGAGGTTGTGGCGTCCCTGGTACTTCGCCAGGCCGGTGGAAAAATTCTTGGAGTGGTGCACGTAATAGAAATTGTTATTCGTGCCCAGGCTGTACTGCGAGGTCATGGAAACGTTGGGGAACGAGGGCGAGGCGACCGATGCCACGAAACCCGGGTCGAAGCCCAGTGCCGCGAGGTTAAAGCCCTGGCTAACCTGATAGCCGTAGTTGGGGAAGCGGTTGAAGCCATACCGCACCGTCAGTACCGTGGTAGGCGAAAGAGTGAAGATGTTGTTGAACTGCGTGGTGTCCACCCTGCGCTGGAGGCGCCATTGATCCGGGGAAGAAACGGTGGGGAACCAGGTGTTGCCCGGTTCGAGTGAGAAGTAGCGCAGATAGCTGAGGCTGGAACGCCACCACTTGGTGAACTCATGATCGATCTTGGCCGTCTTTTGCGAGGCTCGCGCGGGCAGCAGGGCGGCCTGGGTGAGGTTGGGCGCGCCATAGAAGGCGGAAGTGGTCTGCGGTTTCACATAGGTCGCTGCGATATTCAGGCCCACCGGATTCAGCATATTGGTGGGGATGATATTTCCGGCGAAGGGTTGGCGCGTGCACGTGCTGCCGACGCAGACGGTGCTCTTCGGATCATAGATCAACTGGAGCGCGCCGTTGGAGGCTTTGCTCTGGGAGAAATCGCCGAGACGCTCCAGCGCGGTGGGTGCGGTGTACTGCGCCGAATTCGATTGCGTATCCGCATAGCCTTCCCACGCCAACCAGAAGAAGGTACGGTTCTTGCCGTTGTAGAGGTGGGGAATCACGATGGGTCCGCCGAAGCTTGCGCCGAAGGTGCGGTTCGGCTGGGGCGGCAACGCAATGCCGGCCGCATTGTTGAAGAAGTTGTTGGCGGCCCAACTGGTCTGGCGCAGCGTGCCGAAGAGGCTGCCGTGCAGCTGGTTGGCGCCGGATTTCAGGAAGGTATTGAAGATGCCCCCGCCGGTGCGCGCCATTTCCGCATCGTAGGTGTTGGCCTGCACCTTGACCTGTTCCACCGCCTCCAAGGTCGGGATGATGATGGCGCGGTTGGCCGCGTCGGTGATGGGGATGCCGTCCAGCAAGTAGTTGTTGCCGCGCACCGGCCCACCGGCGATGGAGATCTGCGAGGAGCCGCTCTGATCTTCCATGCGGTTATAGTGCGGATCGCCGACGGGCACCACGTTCTGGGCGAGCTTCGACATCATGAAGGGATTTCGACCGAGGTTGGGGAGGTCCACCAGTTGCTGGCGGTCCAGCACCTGTCCCTGGGATGCGTTTGAGGTATCCACCAACGGGACCTCTTCGGTGACCTGAACGCTTTCGCTGACCGAGCCTACTTCCATCTTGAGTTCAAGTGAGACCGTCTCCTGCGTGGCGACGATGACGTGTTTGCGTTCGAACTTTTTGAAGCCGGGTGCTTCGGCGATCACCATGTAGGTTGCGGGCACCACCTGGCTGAAACTGAAGCCCTCAGCGGTGGAGATGGCCGCGCGCTGTTCGCCGCCCGCTTCATCCACGAGGGCGATCTTCACCCCCGCCATCGCCTTGCCGGAGCCGTCTGTCACGACGCCGCGCACTCCACCCAAGAATGACTGACCCCATGCTGCTCCCAACATCAACATGGCGCATAGAATAGATTTCCTCGTCATAGACAATTCCCCCTGTAGTGTTTTGTGAAATCCCCTGAACTGATTTGACTGAACTCAATCGATTTGCAAATCCGGTACACGCGGCTGTGGACGAATCCACCGCACGTAGAATGCCCGCGCTGCATAAATCGAACAGCCGATGCCTACGGCTAAAACAGCATTGACGGCGAGAACGGAGAAGGCCGTCGCGAGAAAAGCCAGGGCATCTACCCGGCTCATCTTCGGAAGCCTGCGCCACGCGCTCCAATCGAGCAGGCATAGCCCCATCCATGCCGTCACGCCCGCGAGCGCGGGTAGTGGAATGTGCTGCACCACGCCGCTGCCCAGATAGAGAATGGCGCAGAGGAAGAGGGCGTGGAGCAGGTTGGCGACGCGGGTGGTGCCGCCGCAGCGTACCACCGCCAAACTTCGGGCCGGGATGCCGACACTGAGCGGCGCACCGAACATGCCGGCGCACAAGTTCGCGATCCCGTAGGCGCCTAATTCGGCATCGGCGTCGGAGGTCTTCATGGGCTTGTGGCGGCCGCGAAAGTGTTCGACCACGCGCGAAGTGATCAGGATATTGACGCTGGAAACGAAGGCGAGAGCGAACGCGGAGGGCAACACCGTCCAGACGTCCTGGGGGCTCCAACTGAAGCCGACGAACGGGGGCAGGGCGCCGCGCATGGCGCCGATTTCGCGCTCGTGAAAGCCCATCACGCGGGCCAGCACAATCGCGAGGCCGACCCCGATCAGAGGCGCGGGCGCGCGTGCCGACCAGCGTGACGCCAAGGTGGCTCCGAGCATCACGAGCAGGCCCAGTGCCAACGGCGCGAAGCGGATGCCCCCCAGCCGGTCCATGACCGCGGCGAGTTGCGCCAGGGTGGATCCAGCCGAGCGGGTGACCGCCGTATCCACGCCGAGAATCGTATCCAGTTGCGAGGCCAGCATCATGCCGCCGATGCCGCAGGAAAATCCCGTGACGACGGCGTGGGGGACGCGCGTGATGTGCCT
>CAIRBY010000759.1 GCA_903876865.1 uncultured Acidobacteriia bacterium | reverse complement strand
TCGGCAAGCTGCTGGACGATCTGAAGATTCCCTGCCCCGCCAACGGCACGGCGACGAGCGCGGACGAAGCCTGCGCGGTGGCGTCGCGCATCGGCTACCCGGTGCTGGTGCGTCCCAGCTATGTGCTGGGCGGGCGCGCGATGGTGATCGCGTACGACGAAGAGATGGTGCGGCAGTATATGCGCGAGGCGGTCAGCTTCTCGCAGGAGCGTCCGGTGCTGGTGGACCGGTTCCTGGACGACGCCACGGAAGTGGATGTGGATGCGCTGGGCGATGGCACGGACGTGTTGATCGCGGGCATCATGGAGCACATTGAAGAAGCGGGCGTGCATTCGGGAGACAGCTCCTGCGTGCTGCCGCCGCAATCGCTTTCGGCGGAGACGCTGGCGACGATTGAAGACTACACGGTGCGGCTGGCCAAAGCGCTGCGCGTGGTGGGGCTGATGAACGTGCAGTACGCGATTCAGAATGGCGTGGTGTACGTGCTGGAAGTGAATCCGCGCGCCTCGCGGACGGTGCCGTATGTGAGCAAGGCAACGGGCGTGCCGCTGCCGAAGATCGCGGTGGGGCTGATGTGGGGACGCAAGCTGAAGGATTACGGCTTCGGCAGCGGCAAGCTTTCAGTGCCGCAGGTGTTCGTGAAATCGCCGGTGTTCCCGTTCAACAAATTCCATGGCGTGGACCCGGTGCTGGGACCGGAGATGCGATCCACGGGTGAAGTGATGGGCGTGGGCATCAACTTCGGCGAGGCGTTCCTGAAGGCGCAGATTTCGGCGGGCAGTCCGCTGCCGGAGAAGGGCACGGTGTTCATCAGCGTGAACGACCGGCACAAGCCGGAGGCGGTCGCGGTGGCGAAGCGCTTCGCGGATCTGGGCTTCTCGCTGGTGGGGACGCGCGGCACGGCGGCAGCGCTACGCGCGGCGGGGCTGGCGTGCAAGACGGTGTTCAAGGTAAATGAAGGGCGCCCCAACGCGGTGGATCTGCTGAAGGGCGGCAACGTCCAACTGGCGATTTATACGACCGCGGGCGCTTCGGCGTTCTCCGACGAGAAATCGATCCGGCGCAGCGCGGTGACGTATCGCGTGCCTTGCATCACGACGATGAGCGGCGCGCGGGCGGCGGCGGAAGGCGTGGCGGCGCGGTTGCGCGACCCGATCCGGGTGTGGAGCCTGCAGGAAATTCACGCGGCCAAGCCGAACGAATAGGTACTGGCGCGGCACCAATAAGCGCCCCGGTCACGTCTCTGTACAGTGCAGGAGCACTTACACCGTGACAATATCCAAACGACTCGTTTATGCCGCTGCCGGCCTTTGCCTGCTGGCAGTGGTGGGCACGATTACCGCACCGAAGATCAGCGCGGCCATTAAGGCCACCTATGTGCAGTTGGTCCTTCCCGATAAGGCCTACACGTACGAACTCCAGACCGGAATCATCAACGGTGGATACTCCGTGGGTCCCGGCACCGGCACCCTGGGAGTCACCAGTCTCACGATTACGAACTACGACAACAACCCGCAGGATATCTTCGTATTCATCCCCGTGACGGTAGGCGCGGCACCGGGATCTTGCGGGGGTTTCTTGACTGCAGTGCAAGGGCCGAGTTTCCACGTGATTGTCGGGGGAATCAGTACACTGCATCTGCCTTTTCCCTCTCCACTGATCGTCAACGCACTTCAGGGCGCGGGAACCTGCATCGGACTGCAGGCGGGCACGCCCCGCAGCGGCAACGTGAACATCACCGTCAACGGCTTTGTGAACTAGCCCGACCGCGGCAGGCGGTGACGAAGGCGCACCCGCGACCTGTGGCGGGTAGCGCCGCGGGTGTGGAGGCGCGGTCTCTGCGATTTGATTATCAGACGAAGTACCAGCGCCACCAATATCCCCCGCGTTCTGGTCTCTTGAGTTAGAGTGCGGGCCTTTCTCCCGTGCGCATACAAGGAGGAGTAGACATGAAAATTTTAAAGACCGTTCTTTGCCTGACCGCGAGCGTAGCAGCGCTAGCAATCCTCGGTGCACTGGCAGCACCAAAGGTCCGCGCGGCGATCAAGGCCACTTTCGTGGAAGTGGTGTTCCCGTCGCGGCCGTACTCTTACACCATCCCACTTGGCCTTTCGACCGATTATAAGGTCGCCGGCCCGGGCACCGGTACGCTGGGAGTCACCAGCCTCACGTTCCGGAACGCCGATGTGAATCCGCAAGACGTCTGGGTTGCGAACCCGGTGCTCTCCGGCAACGCACCCGGCACGTGCAGCGGAACGGTGTCCAACACCAACGAACCAGGCTTCTATATTACGGTTCCCGCCCGTTCCACGCTGCATTTGCCCTACCCCACCCCCCTGGTGTTCAATCCGAACAACGGCTCCTCGTGCATCGCGGTGCAGGACAATTTAAGCCGCACCTACGGCTTGAATGTGACCATCAACGGTTTTGTGAACTAGCGCCTGGCGGAGGAATGCGGGATTGCTTCGGGGCACTGCGGAGGAGCAGTGTCCCGCGGGGGGCGCGGCCGGGAAGGTGTCAAGGCCGAGTTGATGACGGTGACTCACAGCGCCGTCGATGTCTAGGTGAATGGCGTGGTGAATCAGGCTAGCGTTGTGAAATAAACGATTGACGACGCGCAATCACGGCCCGGCGGATCCCTCTCCGCCGGGCCGTGCTGTTTCAGGGATCACTCTTGGCACGCGGGTACAAGGGAGAGGGGTGAGTTCGGGAAGCGACCGGGCGCAAAAAAACCCGGCGGATGTTTCACCGCCGGGCCGCGTCGTTTCAATTTGACCCTGTATTGGTAACTTCCTGGTCCCCTTCGCGTCGGGGACAGGGTCTCTATCACTATATCACTGAACCGTAGCCTTTTTGATGAAATCCAGACGCGGAAAACGGGCATCCAGATAGGCATTTCCCTGCAACTCCAATTTGGACGGATCGGGCCCCTGGCCGCGCGGCGGCATGTCGCCGTAGGAATTGTAGAGGCGCTCCACAACGTCCATTCCCGTCAGCACTTTTCCGATCGGCGCGAAGCCCTGCGAGTCCAGGTCCTTGTTGTTTTTGAGGTTGAAAAAGACCTGGGTGGTGCGATTGTTGGCGCCCAGATGGGCGTAGGTGAGCGTGCCCTTTAGGTTGCTCTGTTTCGCGCCCGGTTTCAACGGGGGATCATCCGGTAGATAGGCGGTGGACCAGAGTCCGTTGGTCTGCACGTTGCCGTTGATGCCGAACTGCACGTAGCTGTGGGTGACGCGGAAGAAGCGGCAATTATCGTAGTAGCCGATCTTCACCAACTGAAAGAAGTGATCGACGCCGATGGGCGCCCACGCGCGATGGATTTCCACGGTGACGGGACCTTTGGAGGTGTCGAAGAGGACTTGAAAGATATCGGGAGGCTTCTCGTCCTTGGCGACGGGAGGCGCCTTGGCGGGAGCTTCCTTCTTCGCTGCGTCGGGCGACGAACATCCGCTGAGCGCGAGGCAGAGCGCCGCGACGGCGGCCAGGCAACGGGTTCTCCTCATCGTCCCATAGTATGGCATGCTGACATTTGGCGCTCTACGACGATTTCGCATGGTTTTATAACCGCTACTGGAACGAAGAGTTCCACGGCCTCGCCTTTCCGATTCTGGAGCGGATCTGGCTGCCGCGCCTGCCGCACAAGGCGCGGGTACTGGACGTCTGCTGCGGCACCGGGTACCTGGCGGGACTGCTCACCGCGCGCGGCATGAAGGTCACGGGCATCGACGCCAGCGAGGCGATGATCGCGCATGCGCGGGAGAATGTGCCGGCGGCGGAGTTTCAGGTAGCGGGGGCGGCCGATTTCCAGGTACTCGGACGGTTTCACGGAGCCGTCTGTACCTTCGACAGCCTCAACCATCTGCTCGAGGTGGAGGAACTCGAAGCCTGTTTCCGGCGCGTGGCAAAGGCGCTCAAACCGGGAGCCCCGTTCGCCTTCGACATCCTGCTGGAAGCGGCCTATAAGACGAATTGGGCGGATGCGTTTTCGATTGTGCGCGACGATCACGTGCTGGCGCTTTCCGGCTCGGGCTTCGACCGCCGCACGCACCTGGCCCACTGCCGGATCACGATGTTCCGCCTGATTGAAGGCGAGTGGAAGCGCAGCGACGTAGATGTGCGGGAGCGCTGCTACACCACGCCCGAAATCGATACGGCGCTGGAAAAGGCGGGTTTCGTGGATACGACCTTCTACGACGCGCGCGATCTAGGCATGCGCGGCCAATTGGGCCAGGGGCGGACGTTTGTGGTGACGACGAAGAAGTAGGAAGAACGCGAGTAAGCAGGGACAGGCCGGGAGGCCTGTCCTACGACGATGGCACCAATTCAGGGGTGACCGGGGCTTCGACCTGGTGTTTGCACTCCGGGTTGGGGCACTGCCACACGGGACCGGCCTTGAGGAACTTCTCGATCATGTAGGGACTGCCGCATTCGGTGCACTTCTCCGACACGGGCTTGCCCCAGGCGACGAAGCTGCACTCGGGATAGCGATTGCAGCCATAGAAGGTCTTGCCCTTCTTGGAGCGGCGCTCGATGATGTCGCCCTCGGAACACTCCGGGCACTTCACGCCGATGGTCTGCTGCTTCACGTACTTGCAGGTGGGGTAATTGCTGCAGGCGGTGAACTCGCCGAAGCGGCCGTACTTCATGACCAGATGATTGCCGCACTGCGGGCACTTCTCTTCGAGCGGCACATCCTTCTTCTGGATCCCGCCGATCTGCTTGGTGGTCTTGCAATCGGGGTATTCGGAGCAGGCGAAGAAGGTGCCGAAGCGTCCCTTCTTGAGGACCATGGGGCGGCCGCAGTTCTCGCACAACTCCTCATCGCCCTGATCGCTGAGGTCGGCGCCTTCCAGGTCCGGAAGATCGACGGTGAGTTCGCGGGTGTAGGTGCAGAACTCTTCCTTGCGCTGGACGGTGAGCGCCACGGCTTCGGCGGTATCGCGCAGTTCGAGTTCGTAGAAGCCCTTCATCTGCGGATAGCGATTGCGCAGGGTCTCCAGGCGCTGTTCGATTTTGGCGCGGTCTTCCCGCTGCTTCTCCGCAATCTCCTGCTCGAGTTTCTTGAGCGAAGCCTCCACGGCTTTGGACAAGCGGGGAGTTGCGGGATTGACGATGACTTCACCGCTCTGGCTCCAGGCAAAGCCGCGCCCGGGATGGCGGACGCGCAGTTTGGTGAGCGCGACATCGAGCTTCTTGAGCTGGCGCAACTGGCGAATCAGAATGTCTTTCTGCACCTTCTCCAGATCGCTTTCGATGCTCTTGGAGGAGAAGTCCGGGTAGCCGGTGCAAGCGATGAAGCTGCCGTGTTTGCCCCACTTGATGACCAGGGGGCGGCCGCACTTTTCGCAGATCAAGTCGGTGGGTTTCTCCATCCGCTTGATATCGGTCATGTTTTCCTGCGCGTGCTTGAGATCCTTATCGAAGCGGGTGTAGAACTCGCCCATGGCTTCGCGCCAGTCGAGTTTGCCCTCTTCGATTTCGTCAAGCTCCTCTTCCATGCGGGCGGTGTACTTGACGTCGAAGATATCGTCGAAGCTCTCGAGCAGCAGGTCGGTCACCACCATGCCCAATTCAGTGGGCGTGAAGCGGCCGTTCTCTTTATTGACGTACTCGCGTTCCTGAATGGTGGAGAGGATGGTGGCGTAGGTGGACGGGCGACCGACGCCGTCCGATTCCAGGCGCTTCACCAGCGTGGCTTCGTTGTAGCGCGCCGGCGGTTCGGTGAAGTGCTGCTCGGGGCGGATGGCTTCGAGGCGCAGGATCTCGCCTTCGGTGACGACGGGGAGGCGGTGCTTCAGTTCCTCGTCTTCTTCATCGGCCTGATCCTTGCCTTCCTGGTAGACCTTGAGGAAGCCATCGAACTTGGGCACGCTGCCGGTGGCGCGGAAGGTGTAGTCCACGCCATTGGCGGCTTTGGCGGAGACATCGATGGTGGTCTGGTCGAAGAGCGCGGGCATCATCTGGCTGGCCACAAAGCGATTCCAGATGAGGCGGTAGAGCTTCATTTCGTCTTCGGGCAGATACTGCTCCACCACTTCCGGCGCGTAGGCCATGGAGGTGGGGCGGATGGCTTCGTGCGCATCCTGGGCATCTTTCTTGCTCTTGTAGACGTTGGGTGCGGCGGGCAGGAAGGGCGCGCCGTAGCGATCATTGATGAACTGGCGGACCTCGGCCACGGCATCTTCGCCGATGCGGGTGGAATCGGTACGCATGTAGGTGATGAGGCCGACGGCGCCTTCGCTGCCGATCTCGATGCCTTCATAGAGGCGCTGGGCCAGCATCATGGTGCGTTTCACGCTGAAGCGCAGTTTGCGGGAGGAGTCCTGCTGCAGGGTGGAGGTGATGAAGGGCGCGACGGGGTTGCGCTTTTTTTCGCGCGTGGCCACGCTCTTGACGATGTAATCGACGCCGGCCAGATGCGCCACCAGGGAATCGGTGACCTGCTGCGAAGGGAGTTCGGGAGTTTCGTCGTTGGCCTTGATCAGGCGGGTGCTGAGCAGGGGAGCGGCCTGAGCGAGGAGGTCGGCATCGACCGTCCAGTATTCTTTCTTCTGGAAGGCGCGGATCTCGCGTTCGCGTTCCACGATGACGCGCAGGGCGACGGTCTGGACACGGCCGGCGGAGAGGCCGCGGCGCACTTTGTCCCAGAGGAGGGGAGAAATCTTGTAGCCCACCAGGCGGTCCAAAACGCGGCGCGCCTGCTGCGCATCCACAAGGTGGGTGTTGACCTGAAGGGGTTTCTCGAAGGCCTTTTCG
This sequence comes from uncultured Acidobacteriia bacterium, assembly GCA_903876865.1. Lineage (GTDB taxonomy): Bacteria > Acidobacteriota > Terriglobia > Bryobacterales > Bryobacteraceae > Solibacter. Next base: position 8,503 of record CAIRBY010000759.1, on the reverse strand, counting down.
ACGGCCTTTTTGGTGATTTCGTTGAACATGACGCGGAAGAATTCGGGACCGGAGCCTTTGTTGGCTCCCTTGCCCTTGAGTTCTTCCTGAAGGTGATAGCAGATGGCTTCGCCTTCGCGATCCGGATCGGCTGCGAGGTAGATCTGATCCACGCCTTTGGCGGCGGCGCGCAGCTCACCCATGAGCTTGCGTTTGCTTTCGATGACTTCGTAGACCGGCTCGAAGCCGTGTTCCACATCGACCGCAAGATCGCTCTTGGGGAGATCCTTAATATGACCGAGCGAAGCTTTAACAACAAACTGCTTACCCAGGTATTTGTTGATGGTTTTCGCCTTCGCAGGCGATTCCACGATTACCAGAGCCTTTGGCATAGGAGACTTTCGACGAGCGGCACACGCAGCCGCTGAGTGGTTCGACTTGACTTCACTTAACCAGACTTAACTTAACCTGATTTACCCAGACGACGTTACCACACTTTAACAAAGTTCTTGCCCGGGAGTTGCTTCACCAAGCCTAGCATCTCCAGTTCAAAAAGTGCGGCAATGAGCTCGGAGGGGGACGTATCTTCAATCTTTTCAAGAAGATCGTCGAGATGGATGGCAGCGTCCACCTGGAGCGCGGCGAGCAGCCTTGCAGCCGTAGCGCCCAGCTCCCGGGCCTGTTCACTTAATAATGATGCCTGATCACCTGCTAAAGTTTCACCGCCCGCCGTCAGGATCTGCTGGCGGCCCTTCTCGATGAGCAGGCGGCGAGTCTCGGGCGGCAGTTCGCCGATCACGTCATTCCAGTCCTGAACCAGGTGAGCGCCCTGTTTAATCAACAGGTTAGGACCCCAGCTGACCTTGGAGGTGATATTGCCGGGCACGGCGAAGACTTCCCTGCCCTGATCGATGGCGAGTTTGGCGGTGATCGCCGAACCGGAGTATTGGGCGCCTTCCACCACCAGAATTCCGAGGCTGATTCCGCTGATGATCCGGTTGCGGATGGGGAAATTTTGCGGAAAAGCGACCGCTCCCATGGGAAATTCGGAAATAATCAGGCCGCGGGCGGCGATTTCGGCGGCGAGTTTACGGTTTTCCAGGGGATAGACGACATCGACGCCGCAGCCGAGGACGGCCACGGTGCCTCCGTTTCGGGCGAGGGCGCCTTTGTGGGCGCAGGTATCGATGCCGCGCGCCATGCCGCTGGCGATGGTGAGTCCGGCGTGCGCCAGATCGCCGGACATGCGTTCGGCGACGGCGATTCCATAGGGAGTGGCGCGGCGGGTACCGACCACGCCGAGGGCGAGGGTCTGGAGCAGTTCCACGCGTCCGCGAGCGAATAAGAGGATGGGCGGATCGAAGATCTCGCGCAGCAGTTGAGGGTAGCGGGGATCGCCGATGGTGACGGCGACGGCGCCGCACTGGAGCATCTTCTCCTGCTGATTGGCGGCGTCGTCAAAGGTGCAGCCGCTGGCGATGGATTGGGCGACGGCGCCGGAGAGTCCCGCGCCTTCCAGTTCCGTGCGCGAGGCGCGGAAGATGGCTTGGGGGGTACGGAAGCGGTCGAGGAGTTTATTAGAGGTGCGGGAGCCGAGACCGGGGACGAGTTTGAGGGCGATCCAGTAGAGTTCCTCCTCGCGGCTGAGAACGGGGGCTTGCATCGGCGACCTCGACAATACCAGCAGGCGGCGGAAGGGTGCAAGTAGGCCTGCGGGGTGCGGTGGGGGTAGAGGGCCGCCGATTTAGGGGACGAGGGCGTAGAGATCCACGTCGCGAAACTGGGCGAAGCCGCGGTCCAACGTGGCGAGGCGGAGGTTCCCGGCGATGGAGAAGGCGGCCAGGTAGGCATCCGCCACAAGCTTGTTGGTGGGCACGGGATGTCGCAGCAGTTTCGGGAATACGGTGGCCAGCAGAGCCGGTTCCGCGGCGAACTCCACGCGCTCGTCTTCCAGCAACTCCCCGATCAACTCCCAGGCAGCGGCGGCGGAAACGGCATAGTCAGCCATGACCGCGCGGTTGCCGAGCAATCGCACCAGAGCCAACTGGACAAACCGGCAGAGCGCCAGTTCCCCAGCCACCAGACCCTCGAACCACTGCAACACGAGGTCGTGATGGGGATGGTGGCGGACCAGCAGGGGCAGCAGAACGTTGACATCAGCCAAACATGGCTTCATCGACTTGCTCCCGAGTCAGCACGGGTAGAGGGGCTGCGTGCGTGTCTCCGATCATGGGCGGTGGCTTCCGGACTTTGCGCGGTTCCGGCGCCAACCGGGATTGCACTGCCTCCATGAAAAACTGACGGAGCGAAATGCCTCGCTGGGCGGCATTCACCTTGGCCTGCGCCAGCAGTTCATCGGGAAGTTCGATGGTGGTGCGCATATGCCATAATTATGCCATATTCTCGACGGGTGGGTCAGAGCCAGGTTGGCAGGCGGAAACGCCTGCTCTACAGGGTGCGGAGAGAGCAGAGGGATTCGAGGGTGGGGTGCACTCAGGGCTTGCGGAGGACCCAGGTAGTCATGGCGCGCTGGTTTTGGACGAGGGTGGTTTTGATGGGGTCGAGGAGGTGTGCGCCGAGTTCGCGGGTGAACGAGAGCAGCAGGGCTTCATCGACGAGGTAGCGTTCGGAGCCATCGGGGAGCAGGTAGTGGCGTCCGGCGATGTGTACGAGTTGGGCTTCGATGCCGATGGAGGAGGCAAGGCGGCAGAAGAAGAGGCCATCGGGCTTGAGTGCGCGCCAGGCGCCCAGGAGCATGGCGCGGAAGTGTTCGTCGTCGCGGGCGAAGTGGAGCACGGCGCTGCTGAGGACGACGTCGGCGAGGGGGGCTGGGAAGGAGAGACGCTCCAGCGATTCGGCGCGGAAGTTGGCGGCGGGCAGGGTGGGCGCGAGTTGCGCGGCGAGAGCGCGGACGTGATCCACGGCTTGCGGGTTGGCGTCCGCGGCGAAGACTTCGTAGCCTTGGCGGAGCAGGTAGACGAGGTTGCGACCGGCGCCGCAGCCGGCATCGAAGACGCTCATGCCGGGGACGATGCGGCCGCGCAGAAGCTGATCGAAGAGATAGACATCGATCTTGCCGAATTGCTCTTCGAGTGTGGGCATGAGAGAGGGAAGACGCGTACGTACTAAGCTGGAAGTATCGATGGCACGCGAACTGGATCAGTATATCAACCTGAAATTGGCGGCGTTAGGGGAACCGGGGCTGGAAGCGGCGCGGGACCGCGACTTTATGCAACTGGCAGGGCCGCTGCTGCGCAATTTTCACCAGAAGGATCAGTTATTGAAGGGCCGGCTGTGCCCGGTGGACGCGCGCATTCAGGCGTTTCTGGACTCGTACCTGGCTGACGTCGCGGGGGCGGCGCGATTGCCGCACCGCACGCTGGTGATGGATCGCGCGGGCATGGCGCGGGCGCTTTCGTTTCCTCCCGCGGCGCAGTCTTTTCACTCGGGCTACGTGGATTCCTACCGGGTGCCGCAAGGCGTGCTGCACAATCCCAAAAGCGACCGCCGCACCACCAAGGGCGTGTTCCACATTGTGGAGGGCGGACTGCCGGTTCCCGCGGATAAGCTGGCGGTACCGAAGCGGGTCTTCGCCGCGCTATTGAAGGCGGCGCTGCAGCCGCCGGCGGAGCTGTTGACGGTGCCCTACCTGGCCGAGGCGCCGCAACCGGCGCGGCTGTTCGCCTCTCTGCTGCTGCGTCCGCTGGTGGTTCCGGCATCGAGTTGGGGACCGGAGAAGAGTATGGAGATCCGCTTCTTCGCACCCGGGACGCTGATGAGCAATCTGGATTTCGTGGAGACGATTTTCGGCAACGGCGGCGACCCCGAACTGCCGGAGAACGATGCCGCGCTCGATGTGCTGCACTGGACCGGGCACACCGGCTGCGTGATTCTGGCGCCGCACCTGATCGACCTGACGAAAAAAGAGCTGGGCCTGCCGCACGTGGACGAGGCAACGGAGCGGCAGCGGCGGGACGGGATGTGCTGGAGCGATGCCGGCGAGCGCTACAACGGCGGGCACGCCTTCAAGGTGGCATGCCGGGACCAGCGGGGCGTGATGGTCACGTTGATCGCCGACAATTATTTCGGCTACTGCAAGAAGGAGGTCAAAACCCAGATCAGCTTCGCCGCCAACCTGTACGGCATGTGCGAGGAGGAGCACTCGGGCGGCGCGATCGCCTTCCCCGCGTATGTGATGGGGCAGGACTTCATCGCGGACCAGACGTTGAAGTTGAAGCCGACGAAATTCGCCGAGGCGCTGGCGCTGTTGGGCAGCGACCGGGTGAACGTGCAACCGGAGGGGTACGCGCTCGACCGCACGCACCCCAACATCTACTACCTGCCCGAGGACGCGGTATTCAGCGTGCGCAACGGGTCGATCCACTGGTTTCAAGCCGGCGAGCGACAGAGCGAGCGGCGGCAGTTGACGCTGCGCGCGGGCGTGATTTACATTCTGCCCTCGGGCTACCGGCTGCGTTTGGAGAAGCAGTTGAAGGGCTCGGCGTGGCGGTTGCTGGGCACGCGCGCCGACGGCACGCTGTGCCACAAGCCGTGCACGGTATCGGGCGGGGGCAAGAGCGAGATTTCGAAATCGCTGGCGGATGTGATGTTGAGCGGCCCGGTATTCGTGCGCGATTTTTACGGCGATTTGAAGACGGTGGAAGGGATTTTGAGCCGCGATTTTTCGCGCATCTACCGCAACCGTCCGCCGGACGAGCGGTCGCAGCGGCCGGTGCTGGCGTTGGAGCGGTCACTGGGCTCGGTGATCAAGCTGCTGACGCCTTCCGACGATTATACGGACGCGTACAATGCGTGGCTGCGGGGGCTGCCGCAGACCATCCGGCAACTGATCTTCATGGTAAAGCGCTACTACCGCCCCGAGTGGGGCAGCGAGTGGCAGCAGCATTTCACGGTGGACCACATCAACGGGTTTCTGGGCCACGAGCTGAAGTACGAAGGGCAGAAGCTGGTGGGCAACTACCTGCGCGTGGGCTTCGACGAACAGGGCAGCTGGCGCATCTACAAATTGCGCTCGGATTTTTATCCCGCGGATAAGGTGCAGGTGGAGGACGATATCACGGCCAGCGTGGTGCTGCCGCGGGCGCGGCTGAGCCATCTGGATGGCGCCTACCGAAACGCCAGCATGAAGCTGGTGGCCAATTGCGAAGAGATGCTGTTTCAACGACCGGACGAGGCCATCCATCGCGGCAGCGATGCGCAGGCGGAGGCGGATATCGCGGGGCCGGGCGTGTTCCTTTCGAACTTCGCGCCGCTGACGCGGGCGGAGGCGCAGGCGATTGTGGAGCACGTGGTGGAGTTCGACCAGTATTCCGCGCCGATGAAGGCGCTGTTGAGCGGCTTCGTGGCGGGGCGGGACGAGTTCGTGGTCTCTTCCGCGCATCCGCGGATGGTGGACGGGCAGCTGAGCAAGAATCCGCGGTATCTGCAGCAGCGGCCGGACCGGGTGCGCGCGGTGGAGACATACGCGGCCACGATCAGCGCGCGCCTGGACCGCAAGGTGCCTGCGGGCGAAGCCGTGACCTTCCCGGTGAATGCGGTGCTGCCGGGCAGGCGCAACAATCCGCCCGATGCGAAGCTGGGGCTTGCGCCACTGGCGGTCTACAATCCGATTCACTACCAGGAATTGCCGGAACTGTTCATGGAGTTCATTTCCAGCCTGACCGGCAAATCGCCTTCGACCACGGGATTTGGCAGCGAAGGCGCGTTGACGAAAGGGCCGTTCAACGCGCTGCCGCCGGTGATCGATTTGAACAACGCGCTAGTCTCCATGCTGCTGACGGAGACGCCGGCGTTCACCACGGCGGCGGGCTACATCGGGCCCGGATACCGGGTGGATCACGACATCAGCATGCTGGTGCCGGAGATCTGGTGCCGGATGCGGGTGGAGGAGCGCGACCCGCAATTTCTGATCTCGGCGGGGTATCTGGAGAAGCTGGAAGACTTCTGCCTGGATGGGAGAGCGGATGGGAGTACGGTGCTGGCGAGCCGGCTCGGCTACCGCATCACGGCGCGCTTCGCGGAGTATTTTCTGGGGCGCGTGTTTGAGACTCCGGACGCGGTGTTTCCGGAAGCGCTGCTGCGTCCGGAGAAGCAGGGACTGGAGGTCTTCGCGGAGGGTGTGGCCGCGATTGTGGACAGCCAGCGGCGGGTGGCGCTGCAGTATTTCGAAGATCGCAGCGTGGACTCCGCCTGCCCTCCGCTGCGCATGTTGCTGCACGTGATGGCGCACGGCCACTACGAAGGGATGGAGGTGACGGACCCGTGCCTGCGCGCGCACTTCACGCGCGAGGCGGCGATTGCCAGCGACTGGTACGCGGAGCGGCTGCGCACGAAACAACGCATCGACCGGGCGCTGTGGGAGAGGCACGTAGCGGCGCTGGAGGAGTTCGCGAAGTCCGGGCTCGACACGCCGGCGGGGATGGAACTGGAGGGGCGCCTGGCAGCGGCGCGCGCGGAGTTGCAGCGCGTGCAGGCGGCGGAGTATCTGCACGAGCTGGAAGGCACGATCGGCGCCGACCCCGCGGGAAGTTAGGGGGAGAGGTCAGCGTTGTGCGTAGCCTGCGGACTGATGTGCGCTGGCTGCCATCGAGTAGGGCAGGCGGTTTCGCCTGCCAACCTTGCCGCTTGCCACCCGGCACGTCCGCGGAGTTGGCAGGCGGAAACGCCTGCCCTACTTTGGGCGTCACGGAGACGCGAGAGGGAAGGGTCAAGGGGCCATTAGAGGCGGCGACGAACGCCGACCTTTTTGTCAGACCGGCACGTCCGCGGAGTTGGCAGGCGGAAACGCCTGCCCTACTTCACGCTTGCGACTTCAGCCGACGATGGCGGTGACGGCGGCGGTGAATTTGTCCATCTCGGCCTGAGTGCCGATGGTGACGCGGACCTTGGTGGGCCATGCCGGCCAGACGCGGCCGATCACGACCTTCTGCCTGGCCATATCCGCGGCAAATTCCGTGCCCGGGCGATTGACTTCCATCATGAAGAAGTTGGTCTCGCTGGGGACATACTTGATGCCCTTCTTTTCCAGGAAGGCGAACGTATTCTCACGGATGCGCTTGTTGAGGGCACGGCGCTCGGCCACGAGGCCCTTCGCCTTGAGACTCGCGGTGGCGCAGGCCAGACCGGTGACGGGCATGAAGCCCACGCCGAAGGAACGGATCTTCGCCAGCAGGTCCGGACGGCCCATGGCGAAGCCGGCGCGGAGGCCGGCCATGCCGTAGACCTTGGAGAAGGTGCGGAGGACGATCACATCTTTGTCGGCAGCCACCAGATCGTTGGCGGGCTGAGTGGTCTCCGAGAAGTGGATGTAGGCTTCATCGATCAGGACGATGGAATCCTTCTTCTTGTTGGCGAGGAGGAACTCGATGTCTTTGCGCGGGGTGGCGGTACCGCTGGGGTTATTGGGATTGCAGACATAGTAGACGCCGGCGTTAGGGTCGGCCTTGACCATGGCTTCCACGTCGTGGCTGAAATCCGGGCGCAGCGGCACGCGGGTGGTCTTGGAGCCAATGAATTCGGGGGCGCCGCCGCCATAACCGGGGTTGGCCATGGTCCAACTGCGGGTGGGCGAAGTGAAGGCGCAGCTGATGCGGTGGAGCGGATCGCTCGACCCGGCGAAGGGCGCGACGTAGTTTTCCTTGACGCCTTCCATTTCCGCGATGGTGGTGACGAAATCGCCCTGCTCGTTGGTGGGCGAGTAGCGCCAGCCGTGCGGAGCCACCTTTGCGATTGCCTCCAGGCCTTCCTTGCAGGGGCCCATGGGGTTCTCGTTGGAGTTGATGCGGACCATGTCCGGGTCCATGGCACGGCGCGCGCCGCCGCGGCCCATGGTGCGCTGCTGCGCATCCTGCGCCATCGCGTATTCGTTGTAGAAGGGCATGGCGGCGCCGGCAGTCAGCAGACTGGCGATGCGTCCCAGATCGCGGCGCGAGAAGCCGCGCTGCAGCAGAGAATCGGTGACTTTGTGGGAAAGCGACATGAGGGAGCTCCTGGAAAATCGATCTTCTGCTCGACTCGGAGCGGCCTGATGACGGGTTTCTCAGACGATACTAGGCGCGGTGGGCGATGTCAAGGCCATGCCGGCTCCGGCCTGCGTAACTGCCTACCTGGAGGCAAGCAGCGCGAGCACCGCGTACGCAGTGGCGGCATCGCGCATGAACTGCGATTGCATGCTGCCGGCTTCGTAGACGTGGTTCATGGAATCGGCGTGCCAGTAGCCGGCCGGGTCCTGATGGGTGCGCAGCCAGGCGAGCGCCTGCGAGAGTTTGGGGTTGGGCGCGCCGGGGGAGATCTGCTCCATCACGTAGGCTGTGAAGGCGGTGGCGTAGGCATTGCTGCCGGTGGTGTGGCGGGCCTGCTCTTTGAATTCGAAGGGGCCGAGAGAAGCGATGCTCCAGCCGCCATCGGGCTCCTGTTTGCGCCAGACCTCTTCGATGAGGGCGCGGCGATCGGCAGCGGAGAGGGCCGCGGGCAGGCGGGTGGAAGCCCAGAGGCGCGTGAGACG
>CAIRBY010000758.1 GCA_903876865.1 uncultured Acidobacteriia bacterium | reverse complement strand
TGCCGCGGCAGCACATTCTGATCTTCAAAAAAACTCCTTGACCTGTCTATAGCTTCAGGGTTCAGACTGAACTCATGACGCTTTCCGTCACGCAACTCGCGCGCAGCTGCAACCTGGCGCGGAGCACGGTGCTGTATTACGAAAAAATCGGGCTGCTCAAGCCGCCCCGCCGGACAGCGGCGCAATACCGGGTCTACGGCGAAAAGGATGCGGAGCGGCTGCGGCGAATCTGCACCTACCGCGACGCGGGGCTCGCGCTGCCCGATATCCGGCGCATTCTGGAAGGCCCCCACAACAGTGCGGCGGACGTGCTGCGGCGCCGTCTCGGCGAGTTGAGCGCGGAGATCGAGCGCATGCGGGATCATCAGCAGGCGATTGCGCGCCTGCTCCTCACAACCGATCGATTCAGGAGACTACCCATGGTTACGAAAGAGAAGTTCACCGCGGTTTTACGCGCTTCCGGATTCAGCGACGAGGATATGCGGCGGCTGCATACGGAGTTCGAAAAGAACGCTCCCAACGAGCATCAGGAGTTCCTGGAATTCCTGCACATTCCGGCGGCGGAGATCGAGGCGATTCGCGCCTGGAGCGCCGCGCCGCCCAAGGCGTAAGCTAGAGGGAATGCCCGAGGCCGCTCCCGAAGCACAACCCGCCGCCGTATCCGCCGCCATACTGGTCCGCGACCTGCGCAAGTCGTATGGACTGAAGCCCGCCGTGGACGGAGTCAATCTGACGGTCCCGACGGGATCGTTCTTCGGCTTCCTGGGGCCGAACGGGGCGGGCAAATCAACCACCATCCGCATGCTCACCGGGCTGATTCCGGCGGATAGCGGCAGCATCGAAATTCTGGGACGCAAGATGCCGGGCGAGGAACTGGAGATCAAGCGGCGGATCGGCCTGGTGCCCGATGAATCGCTGCTCTTCGACCGGCTGACCGGCCTGGAATTTCTGGAGTTCGTGGGGCGCATGTACGAACTGCCGCGCGCCACCGCGATGGAGCGGGCGCGGGAACTGATGGAGCTGCTGCAGTTGCAGGCGGACCGCAAGATCATCGGCGAATATTCCAAGGGGATGCGCAAGCGCGTGGCCATGGCTGCATCGCTGATCCACCACCCCGAACTGTTTCTGATGGACGAGCCGTTCGAAGGCGTGGACGCGGTGGGCGCGCGCCTGATGAAGGACATTCTCACCGATCAGGTGCAGCGCGGCGCCACGATCTTCCTGACCACGCACGTGCTCGAAGTGGTGGAGCGCCTGTGCGACCGGGTGGCCATCATCAACGAAGGGCGCATCGTCACCAGCGGCACGCTGAGTGAACTGCGCGCGGGCGGGGAATCGCTGGAAGATGCGTTCGTGCGCCTGGTGGGCGCGGGGCAGCAGACCGGCCGGCTGGAGTGGCTGTGATCGCGGCGATCCTGCGGGCGCAGTGGCTCAGCATGCGGATGGGCGGGCGCGGACGCGCCTTCGCCGTGGTCACCGGGCTGGTCTGGTACGGGCTCTGGGTGGTGGTGGCGTGCGCCGCCTATCTGTGGATTGCGGTGGCGCCCGCACCGCTTCTGGAGACGTATCTGCCCCTTGGCGCGCTGGGCGTTTTTCTCTACTGGCAGGTGATGCCGATTCTTTCGGCGAGCATGGGCTCGGCGCTCGATATGCGCAAGCTGATGCTCTACCCCGTGCCGCTGCCCAAGCTGTTTCTGGTGGAGGTGCTGCTGCGGCTGACCACGGGCGGCGAAGTGCTGCTGGTGGTGCTGGCGGCGCTGATCGGGCTCTGGCGCAACCCGGCGCCTTCAAGCTGGCTGGCGGTGCCGGGCGTCCTTCTCTTCATCGCGTTCAATCTGGTGCTGGCGAGCGGCACGCGCAGCCTGCTGGAGCGCCTGCTCTCCAAGCGCAAGGTGCGCGAGGTGCTGGTCTTCGTGATGTTCATGCTGTGGATGGTGCCGCGCTTCGCGATGATGTCGGGCTACCGTGTGAAATCGCCCGGCGCCTGGGCGGGCGTGATGGATCACGCGGCGTGGCCGTGGACGGCGGTGGCGTGGGCTACGCAGGGCCGCTCCGGGGCCACCGCGCTGCTCTCGCTCGGGGCGTGGATGCTTGGGACGCTATGGTTCGCGCGCGCGCAATTCGAGCGCAGCCTGCGCTTCGATGCGGTGGCGGCGCAATCCACTCCGCAGACACAGAAGCAGCGTCCTCTGGCGGTGCTGGCGGAGGGCTTTTATCGCTTTCCCGCGCGTCTGCTGCCGGACCCACTGGCGGCAATCGTGGAAAAAGAATTGCGCTCGCTGGCGCGCACGCCGCGGTACCGCATGGTCTTCGTGATGGGCTTCAGCTTTGGACTAATGCTGTGGCTGCCGATGATTCTGGGCCGACGCGCGGGGAGCCACGGGGCGCTCTCCACCCACTTCCTGACCGTGGTGAGCGTCTACGCCCTGACCATTCTGGGGCAGGTCTCGTTCTGGAACTGCTTCGGGTTCGACCGTTCCGCGGCGCAATTCTATTTCGCCTCGCCGCAGCCGATCGCGCGCGTCTTCCTCGGCAAGAATCTGGGCGCACTGGTGTTCATCTACCTGGAGGTCCTGATCCTGATCGCGGTGACGAGCCTGTTCAAGGTGAGTTTCGGCGCGGCGCAGATTACGGAGACGCTGCTGGTGGTCGGCGTCAGTTCGCTCTACATGCTGGCGCTGGGGAACATCAGTTCGGTGCAGTTTCCGCGCGCGATGAATCCGGAGCGCGTCTCCCAGGGTGGCGCGAGCAGCCGCTTTCAGGCGCTGATCACGATCCTGTATCCGCTCTCGCTGCTGCCGGTGCTGCTGGCATATCTGGCGCGCTACGGGTTCAATAGCGAACTTGCCTTCTATCTGGTGCTGGCATTCGCGGCCGTGATTGGGGGAGTGGTCTACTGGATTGCGATGGGGTCAGCAGTGGCGACGGCGCAGGAGCGAAGGGAGCGGATCATCCACGAGCTTTCGAGCGGAGACGGTCCGGTGACGGCGAATTGAGGAATAGAAACAGGCCCAAGGCAGGCCTGACGGCCTGCCCTGGTGATTGGTGAGAAAAAACCTAGCAAGTGGGACAGGCCGGGAGGCCCGTCCTACTGCTTGCTTTGCAGGACTTCTACGAGTTCCTTCACCGAATCGGCGCTCTTCTGGAGTTTCGCCTGTTCTTCGTCGGTGAGTTTGATTTCGTAGATCTTCTCGATGCCGTTGGCGCCCAACTTCACGGGCACGCCGACGAAGAGACCGTTGATGCCGTACTCGCCTTCCAGGTACGCGGCGCAGGGCAGCACTTTCTTCTTATCCTTCAGGATCGATTCCGCCATCTCCACGGCCGCGGCCGACGGAGCATAGTAGGCGCTGCCGGTCTTGAGGTACTTCACGATTTCCGCGCCGCCATTGGCCGTGCGGTTGACAATCGCGTCGATGGTCGCCTGGTCCATGAGTTCGGTGAGCGGAATTCCGCTGACATTGCTCAGGCGCACGAGCGGCACCATGGTATCGCCGTGGCCGCCCATCACGACTCCGGTGACATTCTCCACGGAGACGTTGAGTTCCTGCGCGATGAAGGTGCGGAAGCGGGCGCTATCCAGCACGCCGGCCATGCCGACCACGCGGTTCTTGGGGAACTTCGAGATCCAGTAGGCCGCCTGCGCCATCGCATCCAGGGGGTTGGTCACCACGATGATGATGCACTCGGGTGAGTACTTGGCCACCTGTTCGGTCGCCGTCTTGACCACTTCGAAATTGGCCAGCAGCAAATCGTCCCGGCTCATCCCCGGCTTGCGGGGAAACCCGGCGGTAATGATGGCGATATCGGAATTCGCCGTAGGCGCGTAATCGTTGGCGCCGGTGATGTTGACGTCGTATCCTTGAACCGGACCGGACTGCAGCAGGTCCAGACCTTTGCCCTGCGGAACACCCTCAACGACGTCCACCAGAACGACATCGGCGAGTTCCTTGTCGGCAATGCGCACCGCGCAATTGGCGCCGACATTGCCAGCGCCCACAACCGTGACTTTCTTTCGCAAAACAGGCTCCTTCTTCTTCTATTAGAAGATTACGACCTGATTATAACGTGATGTCAGGCGCCCGAAGCGGGCGGCTTCCTGCGCAGGGCGAAGGGCTTCATGTTGGGGACGTGGGCATCGACGATGCGCAACTCGCCCGAGGCCTCGCCGGTGAGCTTCAGTTCGAAGTGCATCACTTCGAGGTCACCCTGATCCTGATAGTCGAATTCGAGCTTATCGCCCTCGACTTTGGCGAAGAAGAAGGGGGCCTCCTGGGCCTCGCCTTCGGGCGGCGTGGCGGCGATCAGTTCGCCTTCGTCGCTGAGGGTGACGCTGCCGGAATTGAGCGTGCCGGAGATCTTGTCCCCGGCCTTGATTTTGAGCACGAGGAAGACTTCGCCCTTGAATGTGGCCTCCCAAACGCCTTGAAAGCTCGTGGTCTCGGCCGTTGCGGCGAGGCTTGCCACGAGCAGCAGCAGGGCGGCGACGCAGGCAGGTGTGCGCATACGACGTAATTTAGCACGCCAGGGGCCACTCGGACGTTGTTGCGGGGAAGGGGGCGGCGCGGCAGAGAGTTGTGCCGTTCCGGCAATGGCGTGCCGGAAACTCACGCCGCCGCCTCTGGTAGACTGGAAGTTACCGCCTCCCCACAACAAAAACCATGAAATTTGGCGTCATCGTTTTTCCCGGAAGTAACTGCGATCACGATGCATTTTACGCGGTCGCACACAACCTCGGGCAGCCGGTGGAGTTCATCTGGCATTCTTCGTCCTCTCTGGGCGATGTGGATGCCGTGATTCTTCCCGGCGGCTTCTCTTACGGCGATTACCTCCGCTGCGGGGCCATCGCTAAATTCTCTCCGGTGATGCAGGCGGTGAAACGCTTTGCCGCCGATGGAGGGCTGGTGCTGGGCGTCTGCAACGGCTTCCAGATCCTGGTGGAAGCGGGCCTGTTGCCGGGCGCGCTGGTCCGCAATCGCGGCCTCAAATTCATCTGCCGCGAAGTGCGCCTCGGGGT
>CAIRBY010000757.1 GCA_903876865.1 uncultured Acidobacteriia bacterium | reverse complement strand
TCTATACCATGCTGGCGGATGGGACCCAGTTGCAGCAGTTGACCTCAGCGGGACAGAATGAAAATCCTGTGTGGGGCAAGTAAAGAGTTCAGGAGGCGAAGTTCATGCTCAGAAGACGGTATTTAACGACGCGGAATGTAACAACCATTGGTCTGGCGCTCTCGCTGGCGTTGTTCGCAGCAGGCTGCAAGAAGAAGGTGCCGGCACCTCCCCCCCCGCCGCCGCCCGTGGTGAAGGAAGTCCCGGTCGCGCCCAAACCGGCCGCGCCCACGGTGGCTGTGTTCACCGCGGAGCCCACTTCGATTCAGCGGGGACAATCCGCTACTCTGCGCTGGGAAGTCACCGGCAATGTGACCGGCGTCTCGATCGATCAGGCTGTCGGCACAGTGCAGAACACGGGAAACCGCCGCGTCAGCCCGAGCGATTCCACCACTTACACTCTGACTGCTACCGGTCCCGGTGGTTCCACCACTGCTTCGGCCACGGTGAATGTGTCGGCTCCCCCGCCGCCCCCGCCGCCTCCTCCGCCGCCCGCCGCCAAGACCCTGGTGGACCGTCTGATGGACGTCCAGGATGCCTTCTTCGATTACGATAAGACCGACATCCGCAGCGACGCCCGCGACACCCTGAACCGCGATGCAGCCGCCTTGAAGAGCATCCTCGGCGATTTCCCTGGCGCCAAGATCGTGATCGAAGGCCACTGTGACGAGCGTGGATCCGCCGAGTACAACCTCGGCCTCGGTGACCGCCGCGCGAGTTCTGCGATGGAGTTCCTGCAAGGGCTTGGCGTCCCGGCCGACCGGCTGAAGACGATCAGCTACGGCAAGGAGCGCCCGCAGTGCACGGAGCAGAATGAAACCTGCTTCCAGAAGAACCGTCGCGTGCACTTTGCCCCCGGTCAGTAGGGGCGGTATTGAGTCTGTAGTGAAACGGGGCGGCGGGTCCACCGCCTCCCCGTCATTCTTGTAGGAGAGCTGTATGAAATCCCGAAGCCTAGTGTTTTGCCTTCTGCTCGCGCTGCCGGCGTTGGCGCCTGCCGCAAGCAAGGAAATCCTGGAACTCCAACGTTCCATTGATCTCCTGCAGCAGCAGGTCAAGGATCTACAGCGCTCCCAGGACGAAAAACTTGCCGCGGTCACGGAGCTGGCGCGCCAGTCCATTGAAGCGGCGAACCGCGCCAATACCGGTGTGGCGGTGATCCAGAGCAATCTCGACAAAAGCCTCAAGGAACAGATGGAACGGGTCGCCACCCCCGTGGTCGGCCTGAGTACCCGCCTGAATGAAATGGGCGGAGACCTGCGCACTCTGCAACAGGCGGTACAGGACCTCGCGGCCCTGATGAGCCGGATGCAGACGCAGTTGAGCGATATCAATAGCGCCGTAAAAGTGATGCAGGCGCCCGCTCCACCGCCTCCTTCCAATGCGGACGGCGCAACCGCCGGGGCCTCGGACGTTCCCCCCATGCCCGCGACCAAGCTCTACGATACGGCGCGCGGAGATTACCAGACCGGCAAGTACGAACTGGCGCTGCCGGAGTTTGCGGATTACCTCAAATACTACGGCAACACCGAACTGGCCGGAAATGCGCAGTTTTATATCGCCATGATCCGTTACGCGCAGACCAATTACGAGGATGCCGTGCGGGAATTCGATCTGGTGCTGGACAAGTATCCCGACAATATCAAGATCGCCGATGCGCTTCTGTATAAAGGACGCGCGCTGGTGAAAATGCCCGGCCACAAAACCGAAGGCGCCAACGAGTTCATGGAAGTGATCAAACGCTTCGCCAAGACCGACCAGGCCGTGCAGGCATGCAATGACCGCAAGGCGCTCGGTTTGGGTTGCGGTGCTCCCGCGGCCCCGGCGCGCCCCGGCGCCAGGAAAAAGAAGTAGCGGCTCTGCCTGGAACTCCGGTTTCCGGCGCTGCGTTTTCGCCGTGTTATCCTGGAATTCCCTACGCTCCGATGGCTCAAACCAGATCGCTCCCCCGTATATGTATCGCGTTGGGTCTGCCAGACGTTGCCTCGCTTCTGGAGCACGCCAGGCGCGAAGCGGAAGCTGGAGAATTATTCCTTGAATTCCGCCTGGATTATCTGAGCGATCCCTCCAAGGGCGCGGACGCGATTCCGAAGTTTCTCGAAGAATTCCCCGATTGCACCTTGCTGGCAACCTGCCGGCGCCACCAGAATCACGGCAAGTTCAACGGCAGCATCGAAGAGCAACTCGGCGTGCTGGATCTGGCGGTGCGCAATGGCGCGCATGCGATCGATATCGAAATCGAAACCGCCGAAGCCGCGCAGGATCGCCTGCACACCTTCCGCGGCCGCACCCTGGTCATCATCTCGTATCACAATTTTGAAGCCACCCCACCCATGGATACGGTCGTCAACCGCGTCATGAAGGTGGCGGCGGATGCTTACAAAATCGTCACCACGGCGCGCAAGCCAAGCGATAACGTGCGTGTTCTGGCGGCGGCGAAATCGCTCCCCAAGCATCGCATGATCGTGCTGGCCATGGGCGAACTCGGCTTCCCCACGCGCGTGCTCTCGCCCGTCTTTGGCGGTGTCTATACCTACGCCGCTCCCATGTACACGGATGGCACCGCCGCGGGACAGGTGAGTTCCCGCTTCCTGCGCCATCTCTATCGCGTGGAGAAACTGGGCAAGTCCGCCAAGATCTACGGAGTGATTGCGGACCCGGTGCGCCATTCGATCTCGCCGGCGGTCCACAACCGCGCCTTCCAGGCCAAACGCGTGGATGCGGTCTACCTGCCGTTTCTGGTTGCGCCCGCGTGCCTGCGGGACTTCTTTTCGCTGGCGGCGAAGTTGCCGCTTTCCGGTTTCAGCGTCACCATTCCACACAAGCAGAAGATCATCCGCTATCTGGATGTGGTGGACCCGCTGGCCCGCCGGATTGGCGCGGTCAATACGGTCTGGCGCAAAGCCGGCAAGTGGCGCGGCACCAATACGGATGCGGCGGGCGTCACCGGGCCACTGTCCCGCCTGCTGAAGATCGGCAATGCTTCCGTGCTGATCGTAGGCAACGGCGGAGCGGCGCGTGGCGCGGCGTGTGCGTTGAGCGATGCCGGAGCCAAAATCTCCCTGGTGGGCCGCAATGCGGATCGCGTCCGCGCCCTGGCCAAAGTCACCGGCGCCGAAGCCCTCACCAAAGATCAGTTGTCTTCGCGGTATTTCGATGCCGTGGTGCACGCCACGCCGCTCGGCATGTTCCCGCACGTCAACGAGTGCTTCTTCGAAGACAAGATCCCGGCCGACATCGTCTTCGACATGGTCTACAATCCTCTGGAAACCGTGCTCGTGAAGCATGCCACGGAGCAGGGAAAGACCGTAGTGCCCGGGTTGGAAATGTTCATCGAGCAGGCCCTGCGCCAGTTTGAAATCTGGACCGGAGAATCCGCGCCCCGCGCCGTGATGTTGAAGGCGGCAATGGAAGCTCTTACCGTGACCACGCCTCCTCCGACGAAGTAAGGTAGGTGAAAGATGAAGCTGACGCGCCGCAATCTGGCGACCCTGCTGGCAACGGTGCCGGCGACAGTGCTGGCCTCTGGCGCCGCCGCTACCGCTCAACCGCCCACCGCCCCCGCCGACGATCTGAAAGCCGCCCGCGACCGCATGCAACAAAATGCCGCGGCGCTGGATAAGGCCTCGATCCCCGTGGCGACCGAACCCGCCTTCCAATTCAAGGTCTGAGGAGGCGATATGGCACTCATCCCCGCCGATCTCTTTTTTGCCCCCGTCACCGAATTGAACGCCCGCCTCAAGGCCCGGGAATTCACCGCGGAGGACTTGGCCCGCGCCTTTTCGGAGCGCCTGCAGCAGCAGGGCCCGCGCTTCAACGCTCTGGCGCTGAGCCTCCACCAGGAAGCCCTGCGTGCCGCCAAAGAGGTCGATAAGGAGCTCAAGCGCGGGCGCTATCGCGGACCCTTGCAGGGTGTCCCGTATGGCGTCAAGGATCTGCTGGCCTACGCCGGGCAGCCCACCACATGGGGAGCGAAACCCTATGCGGGGCAGGTCTTCGATTATCACGCCACGGTGATTGAGAAGCTCTCCGCCGTGGGCGCGGTGCTCACCGGAAAACTCGCCATGGTGGAACTCGCCGGGGGAGGCGGCTACCGCTTCCCCTCGGCCTCACTGACCGGCCCCGGCTTGAATCCGTGGGATCGCACCCGCTGGTCGGGTGGCTCTTCCAGTGGTTCGGCGGCGGCAGTGGCCGCGGGTCTGGTGCCCTTCGCGATTGGCTCGGAAACCTCGGGTTCGATCGTCACCCCGGCATCCTATTGCGGCGTGACTGCGCTGCGGCCCACTTACGGCCTGGTGAGCCGCCACGGTGCCATGGCGCTCTCCTGGACGCTCGATAAACTCGGTCCCTTCGCCCATACGGCGGAGGATTGCGGCCTGATCCTGCATGAGATCGCCGGCGGCGATTCCAAGGACCCCGGCTCCGCCGGCAAGAGCTTCTACTACACGCCCCAATACGCGCGTCCTTTGAAGGATCTGCGCGTCGGTTATGCCAAAGTGGATTTCGCGGAATGGGCGGAGGCTTCCACGCGTCCCGCCTTCGATGCCGCGCTGACCGTGCTGAAGGCCTCCGGGCTGCAACTCGTCGAAACCAAACTACCTGATTTTCCTTACGGCGCCGCGCTCTCCACCATCCTGAACGGAGAAATGGGTTCGATCTTCGAACCCCTGATTCAGAGCGGGAAGGTGGACGAACTCGCCGATAAGCCCCAGATCGCCGGGCTCAAAGCCAGCCTCGAACTGCCCGCCAAGGAGTACCTCAAGGCGATGCGCCTGCGCCGCCTGATCCAGGAGGAAGTGGCCAAGCTCTTCGGCAATGTGGACGTGCTGCTCGCGCCCGGACGCCCTACGATCGCATCCAAGCTCGATCAACCGTTGGACCGCTCGCCCGCCGGCGCCGCTCCGCCGCCGAAGGATCCCGGTTTCCGTTCCATCATTCAGATGGGTAACCTCGCGGGCTTGCCGGCGCTGGTGTTGCCCTGCGGCTTCGCCGAGAACATGCCGGTGGCGCTGCAATTGGTGGGCGCGCCGTTCGCGGAGAATACCCTGCTGGCCATCGGCCGCGACTTCCAATCGCACACCGACTGGCACAGGCGCCGGCCCCAGTAGGGCAGGCGAGGGGCCGGCTTACTGTTTCCAGCCGGGGCCGCGCACGATCCGCCCAGGCTTCGCGCCCGTGTGCACTCCATCGTGCATCACCACCGTGCCGTTGACGATCACCCAGCCGATCCCCGCCGGAAGCTGGTGCGGCATCTCATACGTGGCGCGATCGGCAATCGTCGCCGGGTCGAAGATTACCACGTCGGCAAACATCCCCGTCTGCAACAGCCCGCGGTCCGCAATCGAGAGCCGCCGCGCCGTCGCCGAGGTCATCTTGCGCACTGCTTCTTCCAACGGCATGATCTGCTTCTCGCGTACAAACTCGCCCAGAATGCGCGGAAACGTGCCATACGATCTGGGATGCGCCAGGTCCTTCGCGCCCTCCGGATTCACGCCCACGCTGTCCGTGCCGATCTTGATCCACGGCTGCTTCAACTGCAGCGCCAGATTGTCTTCACTCATCATGAAGTACATGGTCTCCACGCGCCGGTGTTCCGTGAGCACCAGGTCCATCGCGGCATCGCGCCAGTCCTTGTTCTGCAGGCGCGCGATTTCGTTCAGCCGCTTGCCGTTGAAGGCCGCGTTTTCCGGCTTCGCCAGCGCCACAATCAGAATGTTCTCCGGGCCGGCGAGTTGGCCCATATTCTCCCAATCGGTATCCGGCCGTGCCATCTCCGCTTTGATCCGGGCGCGGATCGCCGGGTCGGCCAGATTGTCGAAGAGCTTGCCATCGGCCGCCGTCCACGGCGGGAAGCAGGAGGTCAGTCCGGTGGCGCCGGCCGTGTAGGGGTACATATCCGCGCCCGCATCCTGTCCCGCGCGGCGTGCCTTCTCGATCAGCGCAATCGCCTCGGGGATCTTCTGCCAGTTGCGCCGTCCGCTGGCTTTGAGGTGATAAATCTCGACGGGGACGCCGGCGTCGCGCCCAATCGTCAACGCCTCCTGAATGCTCTCGATCAGCCGGTCGGCTTCGCTGCGCATGTGCGTGATGTACACACCGCCAAAGGGAGCCATGGCCTTCGCGATGCCGGTGAGTTCGCGCGTATTGGCGTAGACGCCCGGCGGATAGATCAGCGCGCTGCCAATGCCGAAGGCGCCATCCAGCATCGCGTTGCGCACCAGCGCCTGCATCTGTTCCATCTCCGCCGCCGTGGCCTCGCCCTCCTGCATGCCCTTCACGTATTGCCGCACCGTGGCCGCGCCCACGAACGATCCGAAATTGACCGACGCCCCGTGCGCCTCCATCGCGCGCAACCACGCATCGAAGCCGCGTTCGCCCTCGAAGCGCGGAGCCGCGTTGGCCCGTCCCAGGCTCTGCTGCGAGGCGGCCGTCTTCTCATTGGAGGGCGCGAGCGTCCAGCCTTCCCCCATGATCTCCGTGGTGATTCCCTGCCCCACGTGGC
>CAIRBY010000756.1 GCA_903876865.1 uncultured Acidobacteriia bacterium | reverse complement strand
CGTTGAGTTCCTGCCGCGCAAACGCGATGTCTTTGGAAAACCCCTTGGAGATGAAGTAAAGCCGCACGCGATGTTTTGGACTTTTCCCCACGCTCCGTTGGACATTCCCAACGCTATTTTAGACACGATTGAGAACAAAGCCCAAACACACCTCTAGCGTGCCACTTTCGCAGCACGCTAGTTTTGCCAGCCCGTTTTCAGCCCAAAATGGGCTATTTCACCCGTGTCGGACGCGCGTGGCCCCGGATCTCCTCCTGCAGTTTCCGCTCGGCCGCCATCTTCTCCCGCACCAGGTCGCTCGGATATTGCCGGACGCACTGGTGAACCACCTGGAACACCGCGTCCTCGATTAGCGCCTGCGGATCGGCGTACAGCCGAACGTGTTTCTGCGCACCCGTCACCTGGTCATGCTCTACCCGCACCTGCGTCGCGATGTACTGCTCGATCGACGGCACGGTCGCGTCATCAATGTCTAAAACGATCCTCAATTGGTCTCCTTTTCGAACCGATAAGTTACCCGGTAGGTAACCTCCATGTGCACCGGCCGTCCCAGCGTATTCAGCCAGTCCGCCACCTTCACCGCCAAAATGTTGTCCGCCTCCAACAGCGTCGAAACGCGCTGGTCGAACGGTATTCGCACCGGCTCCGCGTGCATAGCCCCCTGCAGATACAACAACGTGTTGTCCGCGCAAGGCCAGCACCGGTCCGACCCATCGCGCGCAGTGGTTTGGAATCCCACCAGCACACCCGCGTACTGACCAGGTGCCACCGGCCGCTCGCCAGGCAATACCATCGGCCACGCCACCAGGTCACCCCACAGCCGAAGTACACGCACCCGATAACCGGCAGGTGGCCGGAAGCTCTGCTGCCAGACCTGTGAATCGGCCGTGCCCCACGTATCTACCCGCGTGTCGGTCGGCCCCATCAGGTTGGTGGCGTAGTTATTGGCAGCCGTAAACGGCCCCAGAACGGCCAGCGCGAGTGCAAGTAGCAGGTGCATCAGCTTACGATCACCCCGCCCTTCACCGTGTGCAGTCCGCCATTCGTGTCAGCAATTTGATAGGTCAGGCTTTGCCCGTAATATTGTGTGCCGCCCACGTACGGGTTGAAACCGCTGCCAGCGACGCCGTATGAGGGGCAATACACACCTGTGCCGACGAACTGCCCGCTCACATTGATCACGCCCACGCCGCCCGTCACGTAGTAGGCCATCCCCGAAATCGCGCTGGAGTACACCTGCGCGCCCGCCACGTAACCAGGTGTGGCTGCGATATTGCCGCCGCTCAATACCGAGACACCACCCGTGCCACTGAAGCTGATTCCCCCGCTCCCTACAGTCATCGTGCCCGCGTTCAGCTGAGATACATTGACGCTCGAAATCTGGGTCGGTCCGACTCCGCCGTTGCTGATCGAAAGCGTCACCCCCACCGTCAGCCCCGTCCCGCCATTCACCGCGACCGCGGCCCCGCTCATCGTCAGACCGCCGCCCAGATTCACCGTGATCGCGCCGCCGCTCAGCGTTGTACCATTGCCCAGATTCGCCTGCACCACCCCGCCGCTGATTTGGACGCCGTTCCCCACATTTAGCGTCAGCTGCCCGCCACTCAGCGTCATCCCGTTGCCCAGGTTGACCGCGATCGCGCCGCCGCTCATGGTCAGGCCACCGCCCAAATTAGCCTGCACCGCCGCGCCGCTCATTTGCAGGCCATTGCCCAGATTCAGCGTGATGGCGGACCCGCTCAGCGTCAGCCCGTTCCCCAGATTCGCCTGGACGGCCGCGCCGCTCATCTGCAGGCCATTACCCAGGTTCAGCGTCACCGCCGCGCCGCTCAGCGTCAGTCCGTTGCCCAGATTCACCGTGATTGCGCCGCTGCTGGTTGTCAGTCCGTTGCCCAGATTGGCCTTTGGCTTATTGCTCCCATCCACAGCCAGACCCAGTCCCAGTGTCGTCGAATCGGTCTTATCCAGCCTCAACGTATTCGACGCCGGTGTCCCAAACGCCACCCGCAGATAGCTCGCCCCGCCAAACGCACCCGTCTGCAAAATGCAGTGCGTCGTGTCCAGGAAGTTCGCCTTCGTCACATCCACGTTCCGCGAGAACTGGTAAATTTTCAGCTCACCATACGTGTGCGTGTCCCCCGTCGGCTGAAACCCATAGTCCGCGATGTCCGTACACACCGCCAACTGGCCGTCATTCACCCACTCGCCCACAGCGACTTCGACCCCGCCATTCTCAGGCGCAGCCGGATTCCCCGCCGCATCCGTGGCCCGGAACGTCAGCACCGTGGACCACGCATTTTTGTCCTTTTTCCCCGGTGTAGTGAACGTCACGGCCGCGATTGCCCAGTCCGGCACCCCATATGCGTCGATGAATTGGTATGCCCCGATCGTCACCGTGAACGTCGCGCCAGCCCCACCGCCGAAGCCGCCCCCGAAGCTCGGAGGTGTCAAATATCCCTTGCCAGGCGCCACCACGCTCGCCACCGTCGCCACGCCGCCCGCACACGTCACTTTGATCTGTGCGCCGCCAGCCGCGGCCGTCACCGTGTACGTCCCGGCTGTGTAGCCCGCGCCACCCGTCGCCACCGCACACGTTGCCACGCCTAATCCGCCATCCGTGATGGCCGTCGCGCTCGGTGCCCCCAGTGTCGCCACCGTGAACCCGCCACTCACCGCCGCATAGTAGGGATACCCCGTCAGCACCGCCGAAGGCGTCGGACCCGTGTCCTGAATTGCCCCCGTTGCCGCCGCGATGATCCACGTCTGTGCCGCTCCCGGCACCAGCTCGTTTAGCAACAGCGCCTGCCCCGCCTGGCTCATCAGTTGCCAGCCCGCGTAATCGAACAGCACGTCCGCCGTGCCCGCCGCTCCGGAGCCCGCTCCGGCCCCCGCAAACACCAACGCCACGCTGCCCGTATAGCTATCCCCGCCGCTGGTAATTGCCACACTCGAAACATGCCCGCTGCCGTTTACTATGAATGTGCCTGCGGCGTTTCCACTCCCGAATCCCAGTGCGTATGTCCCCGGTGTGTAGCCCGCGCCCGCGGCCGTGATCTGTTCATTGAACAGCGCACCCTTGCTCAGCCACAGACTGATATTCTGAGGAAAGTCCGCCGCCAGCAGCGTCGGCACCGCGGAAATGCTGGTGGACGTTAACTGGTTACTCAAGTCGATATCCCGCACCGCCGTGTCGCTGCCAACTACCGAGTACACGCCGATCCGGTCAATTGTGAATGCCGCCGTCGCCGGCGACGCCGTCACACTCCCGGTATCGTTGACCGCCGCAAACGTGGCCGTCCAGCTCCCTGAATTTGCGCCGCCTCCCAGCGGAATATAGGCCAGGGCGTTGAACACCAGCGACGTGCCCGAAAACGGCGCGTACAGCCGGCACAACTCCAGCCCCACCGTCCCGCCCGGCCCAGTCGCCGAAATTACCACCGATTTCAGCCGCGCGTAATTCGGGTCCGTTGTCGGAAGGTTAAACGATCCCTGCACCAGTGCGAACGGATCGTTGCCCACCATCACATAGGCCACACTCACCGACGCGCCCGTCACGTTCGGTGCCATCCCCTCATTTGCCGGCAACACCGGGCCCACCGGCACCGCCACCGTCTCCTCGTCCCCACCCCCCAATTGCCGCGACGATGTGAGAATCACGCCCGTCCCGTCGCACACCACCCAACCCAACAGCGCATCCCCTGCAGTCGCAGGCGTAGTGCTCGCGTTCCAGTACAGCCCCGTCGTGCTGTTGTAATGCAGCCAGCTTTTCTGGTTCAGCGGCGCCGCCGGCGCAGTCGGCCAGCTAGTCGGCCGCCACATCCCCAGCTGCGCGAACAGCACCCCATTGCTCAGCAGCGGCACCGCGCTCGCCACCACCACGTCCACCTCGACCGGCGTCACCACCGGCTCCCCATCCGGACCCACGCCATCCTCGTACAGAACGCTGGCCACGGTTGTGTACTGCCGCCGCAGCACAAACCCTGCCACCACTCCCGTCCGTTCCCAGATTGGCGCAATATGAATCATCGGTTACCGGCTCCGTTGCGCGTGCGTGATCACCAGCAAAATGCCATCGTTCGTGTCCGTCTGTGCCGTTTTGAAATAGCTCACGTTCGTCGTCACCACGCCCGTCGCCGGGTCCACCAGCGCCCCCGTCTGCAGCACCGTCCCCGCCCCCGTCGTTGCCCCGCGGCCAGGTGCCGTATGCGTCCCGTTGCACGCCCCCGTCGCACTCCCCGTCCAGTAAAAGCTGTACGAATACACCAGTTCGTTCCGCGCGTACGTATACCCATCCGCGGGACTCGTCGGCAGCCCCACCGTCTCGCCGCTCTTGTAATACCCCCAGAACTGTTCGTTCCGCACCGCCGCGAATTCCGCGTTGCTCTTCAGCGCCTTCAGGTCCGTATCCGTCGCCGGATTCCCCGCGTCAAAATCGCTCGTCGGAATCGCCGTGAAGCCCGGAATGGTACTCAATGTCAAAGAAGCCATTTCATCGTCCCCTTAGTTCCAGCACCCTCGAACGGCAATGAACACATCCTCACACCCGATCGAGTAACACCACCGCACGTATACCGGATTCCCGGCGAACTCCTGTATCTTTTCAAAGCGCCACATCAGTAAATTGCCCCCGTCCCGATCACCAGCGGCCGCGCGCTCCCGCTGCCCCACTGAAACGCCGGCGCAGCCCCCGTCAACCCCGTATCCAGCAGCGTGTATTTCATCCGCCCGCTCGCATAGTTCGGATCGCGCGAAATCACCTCGTACAGCCGGTTCGTCACGCCCAGCGCCCCTGTCAGCAGGTCCGGCATCAGCCCGTGCGTCAGCGTCACATAATCGCCCACCCACACCGGCGCCGTACCCAGGAACGCCTCCACCACCGCCGTCGGAGCCCCGCCGCGCAGGCCGCCCACCGTGCCCGCGAATCGCTGGAACATCCGGCTCGCCACCCACTGCGCGTACCACTGTCCGCCCAGCTCGCTCCGCAGCCCCTTGCTCTCCATCACCCACTGCGTCGTCCGCCCGTAATCCGCCAGCGAATTGCTCTCCAGGAAAAACAACTCCGTCCCGAAGTTGCTCCCGTCGTAATCCAGCCGGAAGATGATTTCGTTGATCACCGGCAACCGGTCAATCGCCGGCAACCCGCACAGGTTATCCGCCGTGAACGCATACACCGCGGTGGGCCCCGCCGCCGGAGCCCGGAAGCTCCTCAGCGAAATCGCCCCCGTGTTCGTGATCACCGTATGCAGTCCCGCGCTCTTGTAAAGCTCCGTCTCCAGGAACTGCTTCGCCCCAAAACTGTCGGTGAACGCGAACAGATACGGCCGCGCGCTCGAATAAAGCCCTTCTCCTGGCGATTGCAAGGCCGCCAGCGCGCTCAAATCCAAAACCGAAGGGTCACACCCCAGTCCGAACAGAACGATGGCCTGCATGATCTCAATCGCCGATCCGCCCACATACCAGGGATTGTCCGCCGTCAGATACGCCCCGTTCTCCGGATGCACCGAAACCGTCTTCTTCGCGAGCAACTGCTTATCCCGCGCCAGGAAGATCCAGCTGTTGTATCCGGCCGAAGGCGTCACCTTGTACAGCTGGTAGGTCTGCAGCGCCACAAACTCCGTGTACGCAATCCCGGGCCACCCGATCCGTAGCGTCAGCGTCGCGCCTTCCAGCGTCGTCGTCCCAATCAGCGTCCGCAGCTCGCCGCCCTGGTCGATCACCTCGCACTGCAATTCCCCAATCGTGCTCGTCCCGTTCACCACGTCCACGCTCTGCCCCGCGCCCTGCGGCGTCAATAGCCACGGCCGGCACGTCGGCAAACTCCCCGTCACCCCGGCCGCCGCCAGGTCCGCCGTCGCCCACACCGTCGTCTGCCCGCTCAGCGTCATCACGTAGATCGGCCGCTTCGCCGTCAGCGCGTTCTTCGCGTCCCAGTTGGTATTGGTGGCAATCACGGCGTCACCCCCATGAACCGCCGCAACACTGTGCCCGGGTCTGCCGGAGCCTGCCCGTCCATCAAAATCCGAAACCGGAACGCCGCCGAATACACCCCCGGCGCCACCCGCCGCGGCTGCCACCCGCCCAGCTCGTCCACGCAGTTATACCAATCGGTCAACGCCTGGTTCGGATAGAACTTGAACCCGCCCCCGCCAATCGCCCAATCCATGAACATCATCCACGCCGCCAGGTCGCCCCCGCCCACCGTCAGCGCCGGCATCACAAACGGCAGCACAATCCCGCGATTCTCCACCACCCGCTCGCGCGCCGCTCCGGAGCTGGCCACGTTGTCGTGCACCACCGCCGCCCACTCCGGCAAAAAGTCCATCGGCCCGCGCACAAACGCCAGCGTCACCACCCCCGTCCCCGGGTCGTAAACCACCTTCGGCGCGCTCATCCCTGCTCCGCCACGTCCGCCACTTCCATCAGCCGGAACGCCAGCTTCCGCGCCATCTCAGGCGTCAACGCCACCTGCAGGCCCCCGGTCTCCACCACCACCTGTTGCTCATGCCGCTCCGCCCGCACCGTCAAGGGTATCGACATTACGCCACCGCCCCTTCAATCCGCGCCTTCGCCTGCTTGAACCGCTCCGGATCGATCTCCATCCCCACAAACTCCCGCCCGCTCCGCACCGCCGCCACGCCCGCCGAACCCAACCCCATCGCGCTATCGAGCACCACAGCACCCTCCGCCGTATAGCTCCGGATCAGCCACTCCAACAACGCCACCGGTTTCGCGCACGCCCCTGCGCTCTGCTCCCGCGCGAACCGCAAAATGCTCGTCGGATATCCCGTATGCGTCTGCCGCGAAACGTTCCCGTGCGCTCCATACACTGTGGTCCCCGTCTTCGCCCGCACCGGCCGGTTCACCCGCCGCAATCCCTGCGGCCGGTACGTCAGCCGCTGCCCGAATACCAGTACCGATTCGTGCGCCCGCATCGGCACCCGCTTCGCATTCAGAAACCCGCTCGCCCCGCGCTTGTCCCACACCAGGTCGTACCGGAACCACCCGTACGGCGACGCGTTCATCAGCTCTGCAATAAACTTCCCCTGCGCAAACAACACCACCGCCGCGCCCGGCGCCGCCACCCGCCGCCACTGCTCCCACAATCTCCGGATATCGATCTTCCGGTCCCACCGGCAATCCGTCACGCCATACGGCAGATCGCACAACACCATTTCCACACTCGCGTCCGCGATCGCAGGCAGCAATTCCAGGCAATCCCCGCATCTGAGAATCACGCCCCCCCCCCCGCACTTTAGCTGCCACTCTGCACCCCGCCTTCGGCGCTATCCGCTTCCTTCACCAGCCCCGCCGCCAACAGCCGCGCGCCCGCCGTCGTCAGCACCACATCTACCGACCCAAACGAAATCTTCACCGTCTGCGTGTCCGCCCGGCCCAGCACCGTAATCTGATCGAACTGCCGCTCCACCGTGAAGGCCGCCATCCCCTCCCGGCGCAGAATCTCGCTCATCGATACACCACCTGGCTCGTCGTCGTATTCGTCGCCGTCAACGTCTTGTCCCGCTGCGTCACCGCCTCGTTGATGGCATCGATCAGCGGATCCACCGTGTACGCATTCCCCTGCACAATCACCGTCAGGTTGTACCCGTTCCCATTCGCCCCGCCAGCCCCGCTCGCCGCCCCGCTCGTCCCCGCGCTGCTCCCCGCCGCCGCGCTCGATCCCGCCGCTGCCGCCGCCGCCTGTGGTGGCGCGATCGCGCGCCCCAACACCGCCGCCGTCGCGCCCACCGCCCCGAACTCCGCCGCCGCCGTGAATGCCGCTGTCGCGCCCGGTCCGTCGTGCTCCGCCAGCCGCATAAACCCCAACGCCAGCGAATAAATCGCGTATGCAAGGCTCTGCGATGCCAGCGATTCCAGCGTGCTCGCCAGCGCCGTTCGCATCGCCTGACCAATCGATTTCTGATAGATGAACGCGCTCGCGATATTCGAGCCCATCCCCTGCGCCAAATGCTCGAACGCCTGCTGGCCCATCTGGTCCAGCATCTTCAGCGAATCCTTCACCAGCAGCAGGCTCTGGTTCGTGCTGCTCGCCCACTCCTTCATCGCCGCTTCGTCGCCCTTCAGCAGCGCCCCGAACTTCGCCCCGAAAATCCCCTGCCACCCCTGCGAATTCTGCAGCGCCTGCAAATCCACCTGGTAACCCACCAGCAGCTGCTTCCGCAACACCGCGAACTGGTCGCGGATCCCCTGCGCGTTCGCCTCCGAAGTCGCCGTCAGCAGCGCCTTCTTTTCTTCCGCGTCCGAATACGCCAGCAGGTCCCGCTGATACGTGATCCGCAGCTTCTCCGCCTGCGTCATCTGCGCCTGTAGCAGGCTCGCCAGATGCGTGCTCAGCTTGCCCAGTTCCGCCGCGTACCGCGTCTCGTGATCCTGGTCGATCTTCTCCCCACCCGCCACGTACAGCGCGAACAACTTATCCTGATTCGCCTGCGTCAGCAGTCCCTCTTTTTGCAGCTTCTCGCCCAGCCGCGTGATCTCCAGATCCCACGCCGCCTGCTGCT
Organism: uncultured Acidobacteriia bacterium; assembly: GCA_903876865.1. GTDB lineage: Bacteria > Acidobacteriota > Terriglobia > Bryobacterales > Bryobacteraceae > Solibacter. The sequence goes on along the minus strand of CAIRBY010000756.1, from coordinate 29,767 downwards.
CGCGGTACGTCTTTTCCCGCTGTTGCCCCAGCCTCGCGTCCAGATCCTCGCCCGCGGACCGGACCGCTTCCGCCTGCTCCCGGTCCTGCTTCTCCGTACCCGCCACATAAAGCTGGAACAGCAGATCCTGGTTCTCCTGCGTCAGTGCCTTTTCCTTCGCCAGCTTCTCGCTCAGCTTGTTGATCTCCCGGTCCCAAGCCGCCGCCTTCGTCCGGAATGTCTGCTCACCCTGCGCCGCGATCCGCGCGTCCAAATCCTCCCCTGCCTCTTCGTTCTTCTTATTGATTTCGGCAATGTAGTGGGTCATCAGTTCCACCATCGCCGCCGGCATCTTCGCCAGGGCGTCCGCCTGGCTCGCCGCGTCTTCGGCCGAAAGTTTTCCCGCCGCGCTCAGCTCGTTGTACTTCTTCGTCAGCTTGTCCAGTTCGTATTGAATCTGCTCCAGCTGCTTTGCCGTTTTTTCGTCCACGCTGGTCAGGTCGCCCGATGCCTCGCGCACCTTCTCCAGCATGTCCCGCAGCCCGCTCCACTCGCCCTTCGCCTCGCCCGCCTGGTCGATCAGGTTCCGCTGCCCGTCCCCATACTTCGCCATGCTCTTGGCCAGGTCTTCGATCTTTGCCTTCAGCGCGTCCGCTTCCTCGCGCCCATGCGCCCCGGCCATCACCATCGTCTTCACGCCCAGTGTAAGAAAGTCCACCCAGTTCGCTTCCTTCACCGCGTCCCGCAGCCCCAGCGCCAGGCCCATCACACCCGTCGTCAGCGCCGTCAACATCGGCAGCGCCTCGCGCCCCACCGTCATCATCAGGCCCTCGATCTCCGCCTTCATCAGGTGAATCGAAAGCTTGTAGGCGTCGTTCGCGTCCTTGTCCTTCTGCCCCAGCGCCAGCCCCAGCGCGGCCGCCTCTTCGCCCATCTCATGCAACCCCGCCGAACCCTGCGAAAGCATCTTCACCAGCTCCGCGCCGCCCTTGCCAAACAGGTCGCGCGCCGCCGCCGTCGCCACCACCCGGCTGCTCAGTTCGTGAAACCGGTCCGCCACAATCATCAGCAGCCCGTTCAGGTCCTTCTCACCCGCAATCAGTTGCGCATGGCTGATCCCCAACGCATCGAACGCCTGCTTCTGCTGTACCGATCCCTGCGCCGCCTTCACCACGTTCGTCCCAAACCGCGTCAGCCCCGTCGTCAGTGACTCGTAGCTCGTCCCCGTCAGATCCGCGGCGAACTTGAGCTTGCTCATGTTCTCCATGCTGATCCCCGTGGTCTTCGCCCCGCGCGCCACTTCGTCCACAAACTCCGAATACTTGTGCGCCGCTTCCACCGCGAACCCGGCCACCGCGATCAGCCCCGCACCCATCAGCGCGCCCGTCGCCACCAGCGCCCCATTTACAGTGCTGATGTCGCCCACCAGCTTCGTCGTCCACTGGTCGAACTCGCTCGTGATCGAACCCAGATCCTTGCCCAATAGCGTGCGGAATCGGCTGATGTTGCTCGTTGCCTCATCCGTGTTCGCCCCGATATTGAACAGTATTTGCGCCGTGGAATCGATCGACATAAGCCCCTACTCAGAACGTTCTTGCAAACTCAACGCCGTCGCCGCCGCCAGATCCAGTTCCAGTGCCATCACCCGGTCCTCGATCCCCAGCATCGCGCTCGGCCTCTGCCCGAACGCCTTCGCCGTGAATGCCAGAGACAGCAGTTGCGGACCCTCCACGAAAGGAGCGCAGTGTCTCGGTCTCCTCCTCCCTTCGGGCCCACCGCAAAATGAACAGCACATCGTCCATCGGCACATGGCTCGGATGAATCTCATCCGGCCCCGCCGGCGTCAGCGTGATCCGCGGCGTCACGCAGCAGTAAACCAGCACCTCGCGCGCCAGCTCCACCGCCGCCACCACCGTCTCATCCGCCGGCATTCCCGGCCGCCCGTCCTCGCCCTGCACCATCCCCGCCAGGCGCAGCGGCAGCCGCCCCCACATCGCCACCTGCACCGGGTCCGGCCGCCGCGCCCGAATCACCATCCCGCTCGGCAGCGCCAGTTCCACCGCCTCCTCCACAGCCTTCTTCCGTCCCGCTTTTTCCCAATCGCTCGCGTTCATAAAACCCCCTGTTCCCACCCGCCTACTTTGTCACGTAGTAGACGCCAATCTGCCGTCCGCTGACCCGCGACATATCCGCCAGGCCCTCGAACTCCACCTTGTTGAACGTGCTCTTCGCGCGCCCGAAGCTCATGCCCAATCCGGCCTGCCCCGTTGCCGCGAACAACACCCCCACAATGAACTTGCCCGCCGCCCCGCGCTTGGCGCAGATCATCGCCACGCACACACTCGGCACGGCCGTGATGCCGCCGAATGTCAGCTGCGTGTAGCCGACCGCCGTGCTGTAGACTCCCATCCCCGCGCACTGCTGCAGGATGGAAAGGTCCAGCTGCTTCAACTCCGCCGAAATCGTCATCTTCTCGACTTCGCCGTATCGCGCGATCGCCGCCGGCGCCTGGTCCGCCGTAATGTCCACGATCTTCGGCGTATACGCCATCATCACCGCCGCTTCCGTGTAGCCCAGATGCACGCTCGCCAGATGCACCGTCGCGTCCGGAGTCCCGTCCGTCGCAATCGTCAGCTGCGGCGTCGCTGAGTCGACCAAGCCCCCGCCGATGATCCAGATATCGGCCGGACCCTGATGGATCGTTGCCGCGCTATATGCTGTTGCCGTTCCCGCCATGCTCTATTTCTCCTCTCCCGTTTGCGGCAGCGCGATCAGCGCATGCCGGTATTCCAACGCCACGTCTTCGTCCAGTTCGATCACCGAACCGGCCAGATGAGTCACGCCGTCCACGTCGATCGGCAGTGTCACTTGAAACTTACCCATTTGCGTCTTCCTCCGTCTCTACCAGCAAAAACACCTCGGGAAACACCGCGAAGCCCGTGCCCTTCACCCGCAGCGCCCCATAATTGTGCTCCCTCACAAAAATCCGCAGCACCGGCGCATCGAACGTCTTTTCGTTCTGCGCGATCGCCAGATCCACGGCCCGCACATAATCCAGCGCCAGGTCCGTCAACGCCTCCGGATCGCCGCCCACCAGCCCCACCGTCACCTTGACCTGGTGAATCTGGTGCCTGCTCTGCCCTTCGTCGTCCAGCGTCGTGTTCACCGGCTCCGCCCATACCTCCGGCGCCGCCATCGCCTGCCCCCGGAACGCCCGCCCAAACCGCGTGAACGGCGTCTGGTTCAGCTCCGCCAGAATCGCCGGCGTATAGTCCGTCAGCAGCGAGAGCACCGCGTCGATCACTACCCGGATAAACTGTGGTCCAATGCCGTCGCTCATCGCTGAAAATACCCGCCCTGCCGCATCAAACTGCCCGAAAGCCGCGACACATCGAGCGGCCCCAAACCCTGCCGGAACCCGCTCTGTGATGCCACCTGCACCAGGTACGTCTGAATGTGGTGCATCACCGTCCGCTTAAACGCCTCCGGTAACTGAATCACCGGCCGCCGCGGCAAATGCGAAGTCCGCGGCTCGCTGCTCTGGTGATAAATCCCGTAGGGTACCCGCGACCCCAGCGTCAAACTCTTCCGCCCTTCCACCAACACCGCGTTCGGGTCCGTCGAACTCGTCAGCGAGTTGTACAAATCCCCCGTCCGCTGCAGAATCGGCATGCCCGGGTAATGCACTTCCTTCCACTGCGCATATTCCGGATTCAACTCCTGCCACGCCTCCCCGCCTTCCGTCCCCTGTGTCTTGAACTGATCCTTCACCTGCAGGTAGAAATCTTCCTCGATCGAAGGCCAGATCGGCCGGTAGTCCGCCACCCCATCCGCAAAGCGGGCGATGCCGCGATCCATCGCCACCTCGCCCGCTATTTCCAACCGGAACCGGAACATCCTACAAACTCCCCTTTAGCCGCGATTCCACGCCCGCCAGCGCTTCAACGAACTCTCCGGCACCATCATCACCCTCGGCTCCAGATCGGCCGCTGCAGGCCCCAGAAACCCCGGGCCATGCCGCGACGCGTACCTTACCGGATTTGCAGCAATCCACTGCATAATCCCGAGAGCAAACACAAACGCGTACAGTATCTTCAACCGCGCCTCCCGCTGTCCCAAACGTCCCCACCAGCGCCGTCCCCAGCACCACTACTACCAGCCCGATGATCGCCGCCAGCACGAACCTGTCCATGTCCCTTATTGCCCCTGCGTCGGTGCCTGTTTAAAATACGCAGCCACCGTCAAAACCGCGCCCGTGATCGCCGCCACCTTCACCTGCGATGCCGTCACGCCGCTACCCTGCGCCGCCTGCGCCGCGCCCGCTACCGCGCCGCCAATCACCGTCGCCGCGAAGCCCTTGAACCACACCAGAAATTTGCTCATCGCCGTTATGCCACCCTCTCGTAGTAGTACGCCGTCCCGAACGGCGTCAGGCTGGCCATCTTCTGCCATACCGCTCCGTCCGGCGCCGTCGCCTTGTACCCCACCGGCATTGTGTCGCCCACCGGCACATTTTGCTTGCTGCCCACCTGCGCCGAAGCCGTGCTCGCCGGCGCGGCCGTCGCCGCTACCACCACCGGCATCACCGGCAACGGAGGCATCACGCATACCGGCTGCGTGCCCACCACCGGGTACGCCCACTGCGCCGCCGCGTTCGTCGCATCCGTGAAACTCCCCACCACATACGCGTTCGGCGGCTGCGGCGGATTCACTTCCGGCGTCTGCCCCGCCAGCACCCGCTGCGCCCAATTGTTGAAGGTGACCAGATAGTCGGCCTGCATCGCCGCATTCAGTTGCGCCACCTGCTGCTGCACTCCGGCCATGACGTTCGCCATCGCCGCAAACAACGTCGTCTGCGAAAAATCGCTCATCAGAATACCTTCTCCTTCGTGAACGCCGCGCTCGAATCCCCGTCCGCCCGGCTCGTGTCTCCATACGCCAGTAGCGGACCGCTCTCCATCGTCGCCGCCGCCGGCTTGAAGCTCTTGTCGTACGCCCCTTCCTCCAGTCGCGCCAGTTCGTCCTTGTACGCGGCGCTCAGGTTCTTGCTGAACGCCGCGTCCGCGTTTCCAAACAGGCTCACCACCGCCGCCGCCAGGCGCGCCGCCGCGCCCATCCGGTTGATCAGTTCCAGCACCTCTGCCGGAGCCATCGTCCCGTCCGTCCCTGCCTGCTGCCAGTCCGCGGGGCTCAGACTCAAGCCGCGCCGTAACATCGCGCCCTTGATCACCTGCGCCACCGAACTCATCCACAGCTGGATCGTCCCGTCCGCGATCTGCCCGCCCCGCGCAAAGCCCGGCACTTCGCTGCACACCGCGTCCAGCGTCGTGTAGGTCTGCAGCTTCGCCGCCGGCATCTGCACCGTGAACAACACCCCGTTCGTAGCCGTCCCATCCGCGCCCGCCACGAATACCGCGACCAGCACATTCGTCCCGTCCGGCCCTTGGAAGCTCGCCGGAATCTCCGCCTGCACCTGCGTCGCCGAAACGTACGTCGTTGCCACCGCCGCCGGGCAGCAAACACGGGAACCGGCCGTGAAGCCGGTCCCCGTGATCGTCACCGTTGTGCCAGGGGGTCCAGACAACGGCGAAATGGAAGTGATCGTCATGCTCGTGTCCTACTGCGCCGGAGGCACGGCGCCCGCGCGCTTGCCCGTCACCACGATCGTTCCACTCGTGAATGCCGAACAGCGCACCCGCACATAGGCGAAGCCCGTCGTATTCATCTGCCACACGCCCGCGGCCGTTGCCGTCGTCGTCAGCGTACGCGTCGCGCCCACCGGTACCACCGATGCCGCCACCCAGTTCGTCCCGTCCACCGTAGCCTCAAACGTCACCGTGCCCGTGAACGTGCCCGTGATCTGCCACGTCTCCGAATTCGCCAGTGCGTTCATCGGTACCACCACACAAGTTGCCGTGGTGCAGGCGCTCGAATAGACCGCCGTCAGGGAACCCGTGCTCGTCAGCGCCGTGACGGCCGGAGTGCCCGCCCCCCATGCGCCACAGCTCAGCAGCAGCGCCAGGACCATCGCAAGTTTCATCGTCGTTTTCGTCATCGTTTTCTCCAAGTGGGGCAGGCGTTTCCGCCTGCCAACCCGCTACGCGTTCGCCGTCCCCAGGCAGCCCGTGAACAGAATGCCGCACTCCGGAGCCCAGATTTCCTTGTCGTAGTAGCTGTGCACCACCACGTAATCGGCAATCTCCGGCTCCCAGAAATACGTCTGCACGAACTGGTCGCCCTGCCCGGCCATGCCCGGCACCTTGTCCAGTCCGCTCACCGCCGCCAGCGCATCCGTCCACACCGGCGTATAGCCCAGGCTCAGCGTGCGCAGCCCCGGATTCGGGTCCTTGTACTGCAACAGCGCCTTCTGCCCCCAGATCCACTGGTTCGCCGCGCCCGGCGCCGTGTTGTACACCATCCGGCCCACCAGCACTTCGTCCAGTTCCAGCAGCTCCGCGAACTGCGCCGTCGAAACGCCCGCGTTCGTGATCGCCGGCGCGCCCGTCACCAGGCCCACGACGTTCGGATTCACCCTCACCGCCGTCCACACCGGTCCGCTCAACGTCAGCGAATTCGGCTTGGATCCGCACGCCAGGTTCACCGCGTCGATCCACGTCTTCAGCATCTTGTACGGGTCCACGTCCGGCGAGTTCCACGGCGTCGCCGCCTGGTCCTGCACATAACCGCCCGTGATTCCCGCCACCAGCGCCGCCACCGTGGCCACTTCCTCATTCACCGCGATCTTGTTCGAGAGCACCGTGGTGGTGTCCCGCATCAGATCCAGCGCCGGGTCCGCGTTGTTCTCGTTGTCGCGCGGGCACTTGTCCTTCAGCGCATGACCGCTGCAGGCGTACTTCACCGTGCCCACCTTCCAGGTGCTATCCTTCGCCTCCGCGCCGGATGCGCGCAGATCGTCCTGGCTCAGAAACAGCTCCGAACCGTATTTGTACACGATGTTGCTCTTCTTCGCGCTCGGGAACGGCGGCAGCACCTGCCGCGCGATCGCCGCGCCGTTCTTGTACGCGATGCTCAGATTGCTGAGCGCCGTATCGATGTGAATTACGCCAGTTGGCACTTGTGTTCTCCCCTTCCGTCCATGCGCCGCGGCAGGCGGAGCCCGCTCTCCGCCATTCCCTGGTTAAGCCGCTTTACGCCGTGAGTGCGCGTTTGTCCAGGCCGCGCACTCACCTGTCGACGGGCTCCCATTTGCTAGCTGACCGCCGTCTTTGCCACGAACTCCTGCGTCGTCACGAACACCGTGTCGCCCGCGTTCACTGCATCCGTCTCGGCCTTGCCGATCACGTAGCAGTTGCTCGCCACGCCCGGCGCCGAATCCACCAGCGTCTGGCAATCCTCCACCTGGCCCGTCGCATTGCTGATCCGGACCCAGTGCCCGTGCGTGATCGCGCCCGAAGCAATCGCCTGGCACCTGCTGCCGCGCACCACCGGCACCGCCTGGTACTGCTGCGTGCTCAGCAGGCTGTCCGCCGTGAAGCCCACGAAGCCCGAAGCGTTCTGGCCCGCCGGCATTGCCGCGCCGCCCGCGTTCGCGCCCGCCACCACGGCCGTGAATGCGGCCACACCGGCCGCACCTTCGAATTTATAGCTCTGGTAATCCTTCATCTACTTCCTGCCTCCCATCGTGAGCTTGTACTCCGCCGCCAGTTCCGGGTTGTCGCCCAGCACCAGCCGCATCGCCGAACCGTAGTCCAGCTTTCCTTCGCTGGCCGCGATCTTCTGGCCGATCGCCGTCACCACCCGCGCCTCCACGTCGGCTTCGTCCGTCGCCGCGCCCCGCGTCGCGCCCGTCCCCTTCGTGCCCAGCTCCACCTGCGGCTTCATCGTCGCCACCAGGTCGCGGAACGAGGTCAGGTCGCTCAGCGCCATCCGCTCGTATACCGCGCGCTGCGAAGGCAGAATCTTCCCTTCCTTCACCGCCGCGCTCAGCGCCATCTGTGCCTGCTGCGCGCGGAATACTTCACCCGCCACCAGCACCTCGCCGTCCGTGTTCAGCGACGCGAAATCGTATTCCTGCGATTTGGCGTCACGCTTCACATCGCTCAGCCGCAGTACCTGAACCGGCTTTTCCAAGCCCTCCAGTTGCACCGTGACTTCGCTGTCGTCGTCCAGGATCGCCCGCACCGTGCCCGCGACGCGATCCGCCATGATCAGCTTTTTCACTTTCATCGTCTGTGTCTCCACCGCGTCGTCGCCGCGGTTGTTCCAGCCGCGCTCGCTCAACACCAGCGCCGGCATGCCCTTTAAGACCGGCTGATTCGTCAGCGCCGCGCTCGTAAGCGTCCAGCCCTGCGCCTCACCCGTCTTGTTGTCCTTGATGTTCGGGTCGATCACCGGGGAAATGTACTTGTACTCCCCCGCGCGGATCATCCCCTCCGCCTTCGGCGTCCACTGCACCGATCCCCACAAAATCCCGTCCTTATCCGGCGCTTCGTCGATCGACTTGATCCACCCCGCCGCCGGCACCGGTTGCCCGCCGCCCGCCGCGATCTCGATCGCGTGGTCGTAATCCACCGGCACTTCCCCCGTATCGAGCTTGCCGAAATTCGCCACCACCTGGCTCAACATCGGCCGCGTGATTTCGATCTTCTGCTTGCCCTTATAGCGAATCCCCAGCTGCGCGATCGGCAGCCGCCCCTCCGCCCCCAACATCGACAACGCAATCACGTATGCCGCGCTCAAGCTTGTTTCCTCCCCTTCTTCTTCGGCTCCGTTGTAGTGCAGGCGGTTTCGCCTGCCAGCTCCGGCGCCGCCGCCTGTGCCATCAACGCCCGCATCAGATTCCGCCCGCTCTGATGCCGGTGCGGCCGTCCCTTCGCCCGCTCCCGCTCACTCACCGCTTCCATCGCCACCGGCCGCATCCCTCGCGGAAACACACTATCCTTCATGCCCGTCTCCTTTCCCGCATTCCCCCGTACACACCGCAAACCGCCCGTCCGCATTCACGCCGATCGTATAGCCCGCCTTCTTGGGTTCGGGCTGAACCCAGACCCGCTGGATCACCTCCCTCGCGTCCTGCTTCATTTCTGACTCGCGACCTCATCGCTGAAAACGTACACATGCACGCACCGGCACTTATCCCCGCCATCGCAGTCGGGATTCGGCACGTCCGGAATATCCTCCGGCGTCGCTCCATCTTCGCCATCCGCCGCCGCGCACGCCTCGCAGGTATTCGTATCCAGCAGCGCCGAATAAATCACGCTGCTGATCTCACCTTTCAGCTCCTCGTACCCTGCTTCGCGCCCATCCGCAAACGCTTCGTTCGCACCCTTCGCGCCCACCCCATCGATCCATTTATCGCTCTGCTCGTCCAGCAGCTCCTCCGCCGCCTGGAAGATCTCCCCGTCCGTCAGCCCCGCCTTGCGCTTCAGATCGATCACCATATTCGTCGCCCGCGACGAAATCGTGTTCGTGAACTCGCTCACCGCGCCCTCGGCATACAGCCCGATCGGGTCTTTCGCTTTCCCCGCCGCCGCGCGGATCTTCGCCGCATCCGCCGGTGCGGCGCCCGCCTTCTGCTTCGCGCGCTCCTTGCTTACCTGCTCCATCCCGAAGTCATGCACGCGCTGCAGAATCGCCGCTACCGCCGCCACCAGCTTCGAATCCGCTTCCACGCTCGCCCTGTGCATCTGCCCCACCGGACGGTTGAGGATCTTGTGAATCATCTCGCTCTGAATCGCCGGCCGCGCCTTCCGCAGCGCCGACGCCACGTCGTCCCGCCCGCTATTCAGCCCGCTCACAATCTCCGAAAGCGCCAGACACAGTTCGGCGCCCACCGGAGGCCTCCGTACCTTCACCCCATCCACCTCGGCCGCCGCCACCTTCGGTGCTGCCTCTTTCCCCGCCGCGCCAGGCGCAGCCGGCGCGCCACTGGGGACGGCGTCCACAGCGCCGCCCCCTGCCGCTTGCTCCGCCTGGGGTTTAACTTGTGTAGTTCCGCTCGTAACCGTCTTCGCCCGCAGCCGCACCAGTTCGGCGCGGTCCACCGCCGGCGCGCCCATCTTCTGCCGGATCCACAATTCCAAATCCGGATCCGGAGTTAGAATATTCGCCGTGCCCAGCTTGCTCAGCGCCTCCGTCACACTTTCGAACTTCATCGCGATGATCTGCTGCGGCACCAGCCGCGGCGCCCGCACCTTCGGCCCGTAGTTGTACAGAGCCAGCCGCGCGATCGTATTGTCCGAATACGCGTCTCCCACCTGGTTGGCCAGCGTCTGCAGGCTCAGGTAAAAGAAGTCGCTCATCGTCTCGCCCAGCGACCGGTTACCGCCCCCGCCGCCGTGCCCCTGCCCCATAATCATGAACTGCGCCAGGCCCGCCATCGAAATCTGCATGTTGTGGTGCTGAATCGAATCCGTGCAGTTGCGCACCTGCCCCACCACGCCCTTCAAATCGAAGCTGTACCCGGCCGGCTGCATCACATACGCGCTCTGATGCGCCGCCACGCTCGCCAGGAACCGCTCAAACGCCTCGCGATCTTCCCTCGTCGCGCCCTGCGCCAATGTCCCGACCGGCACGCCCATCCCGTTCCGCTCGCACGCGATCGCGTCGATCTTATACAGCGCCGCCTTCGTGTACCAGTGCTGATACATCTCGCGCAGAATCGCGCGCCCCGCAAAATTCGCGCCCTCCTGCCGGAAGGTGTACAGCGCGATCTTATCCGCCGGCAGCGTGAACTCCGCGAACGCTCCGCCGTGGAACCCGTGCTGGATCAGCGCCACCAGCGATTCGTTCGCGTCCACCACCCAGTTGTAGAACGTCAGCGGCATGCGCGCCGCCAGTTTCGCCAGCCGCACCTGGCCGTTCGTGATCGTCCAGATATCCTCGTGGCAGCCCGCCCCGAAGTCCAACGCCAGTAGCAGATTTTCCAGCGTCCTATCGAAGTCGATCTCGTCGAACAAACACGTTTCCACGAACTCCGCGCATTCCTTCTCCACCGGAGTCGCATCCTCCGGAGGCTTCACGGCCCACTCGGCGCACCGCACCGGCAGCTTCATCGCCATCACCGTCGCGGCCACCTGCGCGTCCCCGCGGCGCATCTTCTCGCACACCCGGTAAAAGCTGAACGGTCCGCCGCTGAACTCGGAGTTATACTCACCGAGCTCGCGGATGTAGCCCCGCCCGAAGACGCCCGTCCCCGTCGTGCCCATCTCCAGCATTCTCGGCTCCGCCGCCGCCTTGGCCGCCATCCCGTCGCCCACGGCCGGACGCGCCACCGGGCCAGCCGGTAATCCGAGTGTTTGAATCCGCGCCATTAGATCGCCACCCCCAACAGCCGCAGTTCATGCTTCGCAATCGACAGTTGCATCGGATAGGGAATCTCCTGCACCGGCGTCGCGCACTTGCAATGCTCCACGCACCGGTTGCACGCCTTGCACAGCGTCTCGATCATGCAGTAGCAGTGCGTATACGCGATGTCCGTCCCGCAGCATCCGCAACGGTGCGAAACCTTCATCTCCTTCACCAGCTTCGCCATCCGCTCGGTCATCAGAATACCCTTCCCATGAAGCTCCCCAACACCGTCTGGCCGCCGATCGCCGAATGCGTCTTCATCGGCTGCCGCCGCGCCTGCCCTTCCATCGCCGCGCACATCAGCGCCGTGGCCCAGAACCAGTCCGCGTGAGCCTTATCCGTCCGCTCTGAATCCAGCCGCACCGCGCCGGTGGGCCCCACATACCGCTTCACCGCCTGGAACTCGCGCCGCAGCTGCACGCTCTCCGGCAGCCAGATCATCCGCTCTTCCACCCGCCGCTTCAGGATGCCGGCCATCCGTTCTTTCACCAGCACCTTCACCGGCTTGTTCTCGCTGTCCAGTTGCCCCGTCTCCACGCTGGTCGCAAAGTTGACCGCTTCCACGCAGGGAAACTTCTCGCTCAGCTGCTCCGCGATCTGCATGCCGATCCCCGTCGCGTCCACCGCGAACCGGCCGCCGCTCGCCTCCACCACTTCCGCCACTTCGGCGCAAACCTTGAACTGCTCCGCGAAGCTCAAACGGCTCAGCACCTTCACCCCGCGAACGATCGCCAGCGGCCCCACAGGCTCACCAATCACCAGAATCGATCCGTCCCGCTTCCGCGCCACGTCGAAGCCCGCACACAGCCCTGGAGTCGCATTGCCGTCCCAATCCAGCGAAGCCTCGCTGTTCTCGCATGCCAGAATCAACGCCAGCGCGATAAAGTCGCTGCCGTCTTCCATCGGCATGTTGCAGTACTCCTGCAGCCAGATATCTTCATCGTCCAAGCTCTGCCGGATCTGCTCCGGATTCACCGGCGCGCCCTGCTTCGCCGCCATGAAGATATCCACCCAATGCCCGCTCCACCCATTCCGCACCAGCGGATTCGGCGTGGGCGCCACCCCGTCCGCCAGCCCCAGCATCTTCGTCAGTTCGCCGAACTTGTTCTTCAGCCCCTTCAGCGTGCTCGCCACTCGCACCTTGTACCCGCGCGTGGCGCGCGTCATGCCGGCCGCCCAGATCGCCTTCGAATCCCGGTGCATCGCGAACTCATCGAAAAACAGATTCCCCGAATACCCGCGCGCCGTGTCCGGATTTGCCGGCAGCGCAATCAGCCTGCACCCGTTCCCAAACCGCGCTGTGTGCTGCATGATCGAAGTCCCCTTCCAGAACTCCGTGTCGTATTCGCTCGCCGCGCCCATCGCCTTCACATGCAGCTTCACCTTCTCCATCAGCTCCATCGACTGCCGGTCGCTCGCGCTCAGAAAAATCCCCAGCGGCGCTTTCCCGCCAATCGCGTCCATCGTGAATTCCAGGCTCGTCCCAAAGCTCTTCCCCGATTGTGCGGACGCCACCACGAGCTTGTACCGCGCCTCGTCGTTGATCCAGTTTTTCTGCCACTCCAGCAGATTCACAATCGTGGGGCTCACCATGCTACGCAGCCCTCAGTTCAGCCGCGGTCCACGGCAACACCGCGTGACAGGCCGCGCAATGCACATCCGGCCGCTCCCGATCCGCCACGGCCACAGATCCCACTCCCGCCGAAAAGCGCATGTACATGATCTTCCGGTCGGTGTAGATGTCAAACCCCGTGACCATCACATCCGTCCCGCAATTCGGGCACGTCGCTTTCGTCGGACATGCCTCCCGGCCTGTCCCGCCAACTCGGTCCTTCCCCGCTTCACAGCCCATAAAACTCCCGCGCCTTCTTCAGCCGCTCTTCCGCCGTCATCGTCTCGCCCTTGCCCTCTTGCAAGATCGCGATCGCGCGCTTCTCCCGCTCCACCAGCAACGCCAGCCGCTGCTCGTCCAGTGCCACCATCCGCGCCTTCAACTTCATCTGGTCTTTCTTCAGCCGCAGTTCCTCGCCTTTCAGCGAAAGCCGCTGCAGCTTCACCGGGTCGGCCGCCGTGAGCGCGTCCGGCTCCAGTTCCAATGCCCGCATCGCCAGCGCCTGGATGTATTCGGCCGCGCTCCCGTTCCCGGCCTTCAGCGCCGCCACCAGGTCTTCCATCCGCTCCCGCGCCGCCGTACGCACCGCCGCCGCTTCGCGCAATTCCGCCAGCCGCCGCGATACCGTACGCTCCGCCACGTCGTCGCCCGCCTCGGTGACAATCCGCTCCGTGACGTATGCGGCCGTGTTGCCCGCCGCCGCACCCTCGGCCAGGATCCGCTTCGCCAGGTCGCTCCACCCTTCCGTAACTGTGTTCAGGCGCGGCATCTTAGAACCGGATTTGTTCGTCCTCCGCCACCGTCCCGTCGAGTAACTTAAGTCCCAGCGGAGTAAGTTGTGCCGTCATCACTGTCTCCGGGGATTCTCCCTGCCGCAACCTATCGTGCCGGAAGCCTGGCAGGTCTTTCGCCTTCACCACTCGCGCAAAGCCGGTGTCGCCCAGGTAAGTCAAGGCGAACTGCAATCCGATCGGCGACATCGGGAACCCGAGATTGTCCAACACCGATGCCAGCCCGCTCAGCGTCATTGCGGGCCCACCGTACGCATCCTGCAACACCCGCAGGATGGCTCCCTTCTCCAGCGCATGCCGCGCCCGTTCCACATCGCTCGCAGCCATTACGCGTTCTCCTTGTCCGCCGCCATATCCCGCAGTAGCCCCTTCACGTCGCCGATCTCCGTCGCCAGCACACGAATCGCAATCAGCATCTCCCGCTGTTCGCCTTGCCCTTCCTTGACGCTCGCCGCCAGAGTAAGCATCGCCTTTGCCGTTTCCTGTTGCGCATCCAGGAACTTAGGAGCCCACTTATCCACCAATCGGTAGATCAAGTAACTCATCAATCCGGCAACCCCGGCATTTTCCAGCGACTTAATAAGTGAGATCAGTTCGTTCACGCCCGCCCCTTAGTCCGCATTTGCCCTACTTACACGCCGTCCCCGTCAGCGCCAAGCCGCCCTTACACGTTGTTCCCGCTGCCGCCTGAATCGCAATGATGCCGTTGACGGTGGTGTCGGTACTGCCCGTGCTGGCGGGATTGTAGCTGGTGGTCACAGCCTTGATGTACTGCGCGGCGCCCGACCTGTACACTCCACCGTTGTTGTTCAGCCCAATCGTCGTCCAGCCAGCGGTGAGCACGAGGTCTGAGTTCGTCGTGTTGTCGTAAAGCCCATTGATCACCAAGCTCCCCACCGAGACCGTGATAGAACCAGGACTGAGCGAACTCGATCCCGTAGCAGTCCCGTCCGCCGTGCAGCCGTTCGTTCCGCTTGCCTCCAGCATGAACAGGTGACCGAAATAGATCTGGCTCACGTTGGCCACAACCGTCTCTGTTCCGGTCGTCGTCACCGCGCCGCAATAGAAAAAGATCCCTACTGCGCCGCCTGACGTAAGGCTGTATGCGGAGTTGTACGTAGAGACCTTGCCCGCGGTGGTCAGAGAACTGATGGCTGGCGTGTTCTGCCGGGTCTCGATGATCAGCACCACCACATTGCCGGCTGTGACGCTGGCGCTGAAGCCGCAACTCCCGGACTGCGGCACCGTCGTAAAACTGCCGTTGCTCGTAGTGCAGGCGCCATTCTGGGTCTGGACCACGGTAATGGCCCCAAACCCAGGCGCCACGGCGGCAATTGAGGCCAGCAGCAACAGCAGGCGTTTCACTGGATCGTCACTCCCGTCCAAACTCCGTTCAGGTAGCTGGATCCGTATTTCGCCCACGGATTCCACGCGTTCAGCGAGGATTGCTGCGCCGAGCAACTGCTCACCACCGCCGCCTGCACCACGCCCACAGCCACAGATGACGTCACGTTCACCACATCCACCAACTCCGTCACGATTCCTGTCGCCAGCGCGGTGCCAAAACCAGCCGGCCCCGGAATCACCTGCGAGACCTGGGACGTGCCCGGCATCCGGAACACGTTGTTCGCGTAAAACGGTACCCGCGCCGCCGGCACCGTCAGCCAGCAGGCGAACTGCCACGCCGTATATGTGCCGCCGATCGCCGGCTGAATCCCGTTGCCGCCCGTGCTCGGCACCGCCGCCATCACCGTGATGCTCGCCGGCAGCAGCACCGCCGCCGCCGATGCGCCCGTTCCCGGCCCGCCGATTGCCAGACTCGGCGCGCTCGTGCACCCCGTGCCCATGAATGTCGGTGCCACCGAGTTCAAGCCGCCGTTGCTCACGCTCGCGACAAACGTCGGCTGGGTCGTACACCCGCCACCGCTCGGCGTCACTGTCGGTGCCGTGGAGTAGTTGGCGCCCGCCTGATTCACCGTCACGGCGTAGACCTGGCCGAATGCCGTGTAGGCGCTGATCAATCCAAGGAAGAATGCGCGCTTCATCGTCGTCCTCACTTGTAATAAACCGTGATGTTCAGCCCGCTCGTCGGTGCGGTGCTGCCCGTGCAAGTCGTCGCCGCCGCCAGCTGGATGCCCGTGGCCATGTTCACTCCGTTCACGAACTCCACGTTCGCCGCCCCGTTCGCCGGAATTTCATAGATCATGTTCGGCGTGGTGCTGCCCAGTGTCGCGCTCGTCGAATCGAACACCTGCACGCAGCTACTAGCGCTGTTTGCCGTATTTGAAATGAAATATCCGCCAAGAATGCCGGCGGATCCCTTCACTGTCTGAACCGTCGTTGTCTGTGTGGCGTACTTCGCTTTGGACCAGCCCCCGCCCGTGCTCGGCGTGATCGATGCCAGCCACGGCGTCGAATTCGCCGTATTGCCCGGCTGGACCGTCCAGGTGCCGCTCTCCGTCACCGGGAACGTCCCGCCCGTGCCGCTCACAATTAGCCGCCCGTTCGCATCCGTCTGGTTGATCGCCGCCTGGCCGTTGGTCAGCGTCGGCAACGACGTGTTGTAAATGCCGATCGGCGCGGCCGGCGTGTAGCACAGCGGCACCACATACGGCGTCAGCGTCCCCGACCCCGTTATCGCGGTGCTCAGCTTCAACTGCAACCTGTAAAAGCCGTTCATGATCACCACGAACGGCTGATTCGTGCTCGCGATCAGCGTGTATGGATTGCCAATCGAGGCGAACGTCCCCGGTGCGATGATCTGCGATGCCGGCACCGTGACGAAGTTGCCATCGCCATAGTCGCCCAAAAACGTCACCGCGCCCGCCGTGATCGTGGTCGTGGTGTCCAGCGTGATGCCCACCTGGCCCACCGGCGCATTGGTAATCAGAATCTGCGTCGTGTTCAGCGAAGTGGCGCTACTCCACGCCGCTCCTGCCACCGGCGCCGTCTGGCAGCCCAGCTGCCCCGCGCCCGATACCTGCGCCATCGCCTGCCCGGCCAACAGCGCGCCCGCCATCAAAAGTCGTTTTCTCATTGAATTTGCTCCAATACCGCATGCACGTCATAACTGGCCGTCCCCGTCAGACAGCCCCCCGCCACCGTTGAAACGTAAGCAACATTCGTTCCGGCGCCGGCATACAACTCGAATAAGCCCGATAAATACCCCTGCGAATTCTGGCTCGACGACCCCATCACCAGAGACCCCGTCGTCAACGATCGCGCCGCCGCGTCCGTCCAGGTGAACTGAAAACTCACACTCTCGGCCCCGGCCGTGCACGGCGTATTCACGCTCGCGTAGTAGCGCACCGCGTAGTGCGCGGCCGTCAACCCGCTGCCAATCACCACCGGCGATTGCGACGCCGTCACGGCCGTCACATTCGAACTGCCTGCAATGTTCGGCCCGGCCGATCCGCCCGATCCGCCCGTCACCGCGCCCGGCAGCCAGGTGCTCCCGCTCCACACCAGCGTCTGCCCCGCGGTGGCGCCATGCTGCGCGATCTGCCCCGGCTGCACTACACCCGTGGGCGCAATCACAGTCGCCACCACATCCCCCACGGCTAGCGTGGAGCCACTCGTAATCACCACCCAGCGCTCGGTACGCGATCGCGCGCCGTCCAGCGCCCACACCGCCACGTACTGCGTCCCCGCCGGCGTCCCCGTATCGTTCGGCTCCAGGTTCACGCTGAACGCGCCGTTCCGGATCTCCACCGTCAGCGGAGTCATCTCCACCCTCACGCCGTCCGCCGCAGTGAATGGTGCCGTTGCCGTGATCGTGATGGTCCCCGTCGCCAGGTGCTGCGCGTCCGGCGCGCCGATCTGTGTTTGCGCCACCGTCGTCGTCGCCCCATGACCCAGCGCCACGCAGACTACCAGCAGCGCGAACAGCCGCAGCGCCTTTTCCACCTTGCCCACCATCTCCGGCTGCCAACCTGGAATGCCCGCCAGATTGATCCATGCCAGCAGCACCGCCGTCCGCTGCCGGTTTACATCGCCCGGGAAATTCTCCCTCGCCTGCTCCACCAGCATCGGTAACACTTTTGCGGTCTTCTTTGCGTTTCCAATCAGCATCGTCGTCAGAGTTACTACGTGATGGTCGCTTTCCTCTTCCGCCACGGATTCTGGCGGCGTTCACCAGCTCGCGCACGCGAGACATGATCCGCCACGCCCCACGCCCGCTTGTCTATTCCCGCCGCCAGTCCGCCCATCGCACCATCACCTTGCTGCAGCCACATTACCTTCGATCTCCGCTTTTGTCAGACGCGAATCCCGCTCTCACCGCCCCGGCCGCCTCTTTTTTTCGAACATTGCGATTGCATCGATCACCGCCTCTTCCCCGCGCCCCGTCAGCGTCCTCGCGATCCCCAGCAGCGCCCCCGCCGCCATTGTCTCCACCCGCGTCGGCTTGTGCGGCCCGTCCGGCAGCGCCTGGTCCCAGTGGATCGATACCGTCCGCTCGTCCAGGTGGATATAGCAGGAGTTGCCGCGCTTCAGCGAAGGCATCTCCTCCAGCGGAATCTCCGTCCGCTCGCTCATGCCGCGTCCACGCTCGCCGTCAGCGCGCCGTCCCGCAGTCGCTTCTTCTCGGCCTGGTACGTCCTACGTGCCTCTTTCTGCGCGCAGGAATGGATATACAGCCGCTTGCCAAGCCAGCCGGAGCACTTCGGGTCCACCACCACCGCCAATGCAGCCACAGCCGCGCAAATCACCAGAAACAACAACACCGTATTCGTATCTGAAATCGTCATAAGCTCACCTTTCGTGTCCTGTCGATTTCCCCTGCCCGCCGATTCATCGCCCGCAGCCCGCCAATCACCTTCACCCAATCCCGCCTGGTCCGGATCTCCCGCCGCCCGCGCAACTGCCGCGCAATGAAATCTCCGCGCCCGGCCTCCCCGATCTCCCGCTTCGCAAACTCCCGCCCCAGCTCGATCAGCTCTTCCCCGCTCACGATCTGCGCCTCCGCGCCGGCCGCCGCCGCCTCGCCCTTCCGCGGCAACGCCGCCCGGCGCCGCAGCCCCTTCCCCGTCCAGTCGTGATACAGGAAGGCCAACTGCCGGTCCGTCATATCCGCCATGCTCCGGACCTTGAACCGCTCCGCGCACATATCGTGCAGCGCATCGTGGTCGATCTTCCGCTTCGCCGCCTCCGCGTGAACCGCGGAGAATAGCCGCTTTCTATACCCTGCTTTCAAGCCCGGCATCGTCTTACCCTCACTGTCAGCAAAGATTTGAACCACACCTGATCCACCCGCCGCAGGTCATACGCATTCGGATATTCGCGCGCAAACAGCGCCGCCGCCTCTTCCGAAATCCGCCCCTCAATCTGCGTCAGCCATCCGTCCCGTATCCAGCGCGCTACCGTCGCCTCACCCACCCCGAATCCCTCGGCCAGGCCGCATGCGCTCAACCCATCCCGTACCCGTGTGCTGACCCGCAACTTCTCCGCCCGCAGATAGACCGCCTTCCGCGTCCGCCCGATCCGCGCTGCCAAAGACGCCACCGTCTCGCTCCCGAGCGCCAGCATCAGTTCCCGGTCCTCCGCCGCGCTCCACCGCCGCCGCCCGATCTCCCCCTGCAAGCCCATCCGAGCAGCCTCGTTGAACCACACCCATGCCGGCCAGTCCGGACGCAATTGCATCAGCCGCCGCAGCCGTTGCGAAAGCGCGCGCTTGTCCGCCGCGCGGTATGCCTCCCGCAACAGCGCCTCCAACTCCGGCGAGAATTCGTGCTTGCGCGCGCCCTTGAGCATTTATTTCGTGATCGCCCCGTCCGTGATCAGATCCAGAAACCACCACCGCTCCACCTTCCGCAGATCCCACGCATCCGCATGCCCGAACAGAAACGCCCGCACCGCCGCGTGCGAAATGTAGTAGCTGTCTCCGCCCTGCGCCGCCGTCCGCCCCGTCCCGCGATGCTCGGCCGCCAGCCAGCCCCGCTCAATGAACGCCGTCACCCCATGTCCATCGATCCCCATCAGCTTGCTCAGCGACGTCGCTGAATACCCGTCGTAGGCCCGCACCAGGCCCATCCGCCTGCGCTTCTGCAACACGCTGGTGCGCGACCGCTCGAAGCCGGCCTCCCGCAGCTTCTTCCGGATCATTTCGTAGCCATACATCGTGTTGGCCTCCAGGATCGCGACCTCCGCCAGGGACCAGTCCGCTTCCTTCACCCGCGAAAACCCCAGCTCCGCCGCCCGCTTGCCCACAGCATGCTTCGGCCACCGAATCTCCGTCGCCGCGCGCTTCAGCGCATGCCGGTCGTTCTGCTCGATGAACTTCTGGTACGCCCTCCGGATCGTCTGGTCGATCGCTTCCGTCGCATTCCATTTCCGCCGCCGCGCTCCAGCCGCCACCTGCGGCGCGTGCGCGTGCTCCCGGTCCGTCCGGAACACCAGCCCCTTCGGCTCCGCTACAATCGCGCCCCGCTTCACTTTTTCGCCGCCTTCAGGCGGAAGACTCCATCCTCTTCCTCTACCTCGCCCCGCCCGATCAGCCGCGCCATCGTTTCCTTGCAGCTCACCGGCGTCACCGCGACAGATCGCGCCAGCTCCCGCAGCGTCTGCGGACCCGCCTGCTTCAGCCCCGCCAGGATCACCCGCTCTTCCAGCGAGTGCCCCACCGCCGCCAGCGCCGCCGCCGGCCGCGCCGCCGCCGTGTCTTTATGCTCCGCCGCCTCCCGCACCGCGCCCGCGATCGTCAGAGGCTTTTCCACCACCTCCGCCTCGCCCACGATCTTCAGGTATAAATCCCCGTCGCGCCGGGCCCACAGCACCTTCAGCCCCAGCTCCCGCACCCACTTGACCACCGTGTACCGCGCCTGCCGCGCGATCTTCAGCGTCGACCCGTGCGGCGCGTCCTGCAGTTCCTCCAGCAAGTCCCGGTATGGCGATGCCATCAGGCTCTCGCGGAACCGCAAATCCGCCGTCTCTTCCGGCGCCGCGATCCGCTTCTCCCGCGGCGCTCGCGGCTTCGTGTCTTTGGCTTCCTGTTGTCTTCCCATGCGTTTACTCCGCCGCCTGCTCGGCCGGCCGTTCGCCCAGCACCAACTGCCCATGCAGGCGCCGCAATTCGTGTGGCTCCGCCAGCACGCGCAACACCCGCCACATTTCAATGATTTGTCCCTGATAACTCCCGATCGTGACCATCAGATCCTGCGCATCCACAATCGTGAAATACCCCGATTGGCCCCCGCCCCGCAGCGCCCCGATCCGCATCTTGTGCGTCACAATCAGAGCCTGTTTCAGAGCCTTCACGCTCCGCTCGCTCAGGCCCATAATCGTGCACAGCCGCGCAATCGGAATCGGATTCGCCCGCCCCTTGTGCCCCCAGATCACCTCCGCCATCGCCCGCTCCTGCCCCGTGGGCGGAACCTTCGATCGCGCAAATGGATCGTCCGCCACCCGCCGCTCCAGGTCAAACAACGGCGCGTCCGTCATTGCGCACCCTTCGCGCACAAAATGATGAATCCGATCATCACCGCGAACCCGACCAGCGCCGGCCGGCTGATCGTCAACGTCCGCACCTCGCAACCATTCACAATCTTCCGCGTGTACTCGATCATCGCTAGACTCCCTCGCCCGTCCCGGGCCATGAAACCTGCGCCATCCGTCCGCAACCCGGGCACTTGCTCTCCACCGCCTGGGTCGAAATCTTGCGCCCGCAGATGCAGGTGAACTCGAACGTGCTCGCCATCCGCATCGGCCGCGGCATCACATCCGCCACTCCCCGCACGGTTTTCAGTTCCCGCTCCAACTCCGCCACCCGCCGCTCCAGGTCCAGTGCCGTCACGCGCGCACCTCCGGCAGCCGCTCCGGCTCGATATAAAACGTCTCGTCGCTCTCCACCTTCATCCCGAACTCGCGCAGCTTCTCGTTGCCCAGCGTCTTCAGCTTGTCCCTGTCCAACTCCGGCTCCGGCTGCCGCAAATACTCCAGGCCCAACCCCGCCCGCACCGCCTGCTTAATCGCCGCCCACGTCCACCTCCGGTTCAGCGGCTTCAGCGCCGGCGGATTGTCGCGCCGCCCCATCACCCCGTTCACCAGCTGCAGGCTCTTCCGCCCCGACGCCTCGATCTCCTGCACATGCGCGTAGTAGTAGCCTTCCAGCGCGGCCGTCATCTCCGCCGCCGTCTGCCGCGCCTCATCCAGCCGTGGCTCAAACCGCGCGCTCGCCGCCGCGATCGCCAGGTCCCGCTCCGCCACTACCTTCTCCGCCTCGATCGTCGCCGCCAGCAGCCGCCCCATCGCCGCGGTGCAATCCTCTACCGTCAGCAGTTCCCGCTGGATCTTCTTAGGCCGCCCCATCCAACACCTCCTCCGCCGCGGTCTCGCCGGTCCCCGCCGGCGCTTCGCCCTGCATCAATTCGCTCCACAAATCCACGAAATTATCAAAGACCGCCAGCTCTTCGAAGCAGTCCACGTCCGCACCAGCCACGCACGTCGGACTCGCCGCCATCAGGACGGCTGTCCCGTCCGGCCGCACAATCAACTCCACTTCGCGATCCAGCCGGTCCGCGTAGAGAGTGAGCGCGTCAGTCAACTCCCCAAATAAATCAATCACATCCGCCTTGTTGATATCGCCCTTCATTGGTGCTCCTCCAGCCGCCTCATGTATCTCAGTCGCGCCGCCTGCTCCATCCGCTCGATCTGCTGCCCGTACTCCATCCGTCGCGGGTCCGCTTTCCTCAGCAGCGCCGCCGCGATCCCTTGCGCAGTGCTCGTCGCCCCCGCCATCCGCCACAGCCACTCCCGCGCCGGATCGTCCTCCGGCAGGTCCAAGTCCAGTTGTTCCAACCCGTTCAGCAGAATCGTCAATTCGCTATTCAGCTGGTTCGTCAACTCGGCCAAAGTGCTCATCCCGTGTACCTCCGCCACTCCAGCCACTCGATCAGTCCCATCCCCACCACAACCCCCGCCAGAAACAGCATCATGCCGGCACCCCCGTCGCAGGACAGGCATCCCGGCCTCTCCCTTCCTCCGCAGTCCTGCACGCCCCATCCACCCGCAGCCATTCCACCACCAGCGTCCGCGTGACCAGCGCCGCAGTTTCCAGTTCATCTTCGAAGTCCCAATCGAACCCGGCCCACGCCTGCGCCAGCCGCACCGCCTCTTCGTACGGCACGCGCGAGCGCAACACCCACCCGCTTCGCCGGTGAAAGAGCATGAAGTCGTCGAACGGGTCGTTCGCCACGCACAACTCCCCCTCCGCGAACGTCAGGCAGGGGACGTTCTTCTTCCACGCCCAGACGTACCGCCTGGTCCAACCCTCCGGCAGCGGCCTCACTGGCACACCCCCGCCGCCTTCAGATAGCTCACCGCCGCCGCGTGCGCACTCTCGTACCCGTTCCCGATCCGTCGGTAAAGCGCCATCTGCTGCTCCTTCGGAAGCATGCCAAAGCATTCTTTGCAAAAGCTCTGTTTTGGCCGCTTTCCGCGCCCGCACTGGCACGTCGGCCCCATCAAATCCTCCACCAACTTCCGGATCAAAGCCGCCCCCGCTCTCCCCTGCTTCATGCCACCACCGCCACATTCCGCGGCCCCACCGTCATCCCCCACAAGCTGCTCGCCACGCCCGCGATCGTCTTCTCCGTAATCGCCTTGCCCGTGTGCTTCAACTGGATCAACGTGACGCTCGCCATCAGCCGGCGCATGCTGCCGCCCACAGCCCGATGCCACAGCCGGAACGCATCATCATCCACCCGCGTGATGCCCTCCGCCTTCAAAATCGCCCCCATCTCCGCCGAGCTGATCCCGCGCAACTGGGTCCACACCCCAACCCGCGAACTCAGCGCGCCCAGGTCGCGGATCCGCGACCCCTTCAGCCGTTCCATCAGCACCGGACTCGCTAGCAGCGCGATCCCCACCCCCGCCTCCCGCGTCCGGTCGTGAATCTGCCGGACAATCTGCATCACCCGCGGCGAAACCGTCTCGCACTGGTCCAGAATCAGCAGGCAAGGCGCGTCCAGCAGCGCCTCCACCACCCCCTCAAACACCCGCTGCCCGTTGTTCGACCCCACCGGAAATGGCACATCCAGCAGCGTCGCGATCGCCTGCACGAATGCCACGATGTTTTTGGCCGTGAACTCGTTGAATTCATAGACCAGCGAAGGGAACTTCTTCCCCGCGCTCCGCCGCCAGGCCTTCACCGCCTCGGTCTTCCCGATGCCGTAATCGCCCGTCACTACCCCGATCAGCCCGTTCTCCGCGCAGTAGCTCAACGTCGTGGCCACGCACGCAACCGTCTCGATCTTGTAGAAATCCTTCGCCCGGCGCAGCCGCTCCGGATGCTCCGGATGGCTCTCCGTGATCTCTACCGGTGTCAGCCCGGCCGGCAGGATATCCCCCGCCTCGGCCAGCCGCAGCACGCGCGAAAACTCCGCCGCCACGCCGTCCTGGCCGTTCACCAGGTTGACCCCATCCATGAAATGCCGGCACGTCGATTGCGCCAGCCTCGTGTGTGCGCTCAGATCCCCTGCCACCAGATCCGGCCGGCGCTGCAAAAATGCGAGCACCTGCGCACGTACTTCCTCTGCTACTGCCTTCATATCAGCCCCCTGTTATGAAAAGAAATCGAATTCGTCGTCTTCCACCGGCGCGGCTACGGCTTCCACCGTCACCTCTACCTCCGGCAAATCCTGAAAGCGCAGGTCCAGATCGGCCCGTCTCGCCGCCCCCGCCTCCAGTAATGCGGCCGGCAGCTCTGCCGGCGCTTCGACGCGCGGAACATCCCGCACTGGCGCCACCGCCCGGCGTCGATTCAGCCGGGCCTCCGGATCTGTCACCGGCACCAGCTGGTGCGCGGCCTTGATGAACAGCTTCGTCTGGCGCAACAACCGCCGGCGCTCCTGTTCGTCTTCCTTGAACTGGTCCTCACCCATGCGCCGCAATGCCGCGCAGTGGACCATGCCGGCGAAGCGGTCTTCGTAATACAGCGCCGCCATCTCCAGGTCCAGTGGGTCGTACCGCAGATCCACCTTCTTCCCGTTCAGCCGCGCCAGGCCATCGCACCGGTAATGGAACTGCTCCCCGTTGAGCGTCACGCAAACCTCGGCATGTTGCACCGTCAGCGTGCGCTGCTTCGCAAAAACCATCTGCAGGACGTCGGCCGGCACCGTCCGCCGCGCCACCTTCGGAATCATCACATCCCAACACTCGTTGGGGCTCATCCAGGCGTAGCCGCCGCCGCACTTTACCTTGCGCATCCCCAGCGCGCCTTCCATCTCCCGCTCGTTCAGGTCCTCGATCGCGTCCTCGTACAGCGCCGCCACCTGCCCGATCGTCCGGAATGGCGTCCCTTCCGCCTGCCCCGCCACCCACGCCTCGTGCTGCGCTACCAGCGCCTCGAATCGCTCCGGCCGCGCACCCGGCTTATGCCCGCACCACTCCGGCAGCGTCCTGTCAAAATTGGCAATCCGTTTGAAATTCGGCTCGATGATCTTCGCCCGCGCGTTGTAGGGGATCGCGTGGTGAACCTGCAAGTCCAATTGGCCCAACACACCCCGCCATACCCCGTCCAGCTTCTCCAGCCGGCGCTCGCCGCGCGCCACCTGCTTGCCCTCAAACCACTCGCAGGTAAAATCCTTGCCGTTGTCCCAATACAGGCTCTTGGGCAGCCCGTGGGCCACGAATGCCTTGCGCAGCACCGCTGCAATCGAGTCGCTGCTGGGCGCTTCCACAATGACCCAGGCCAGCCATTTCCGCGTCCGCATGTCGATCGCGGCCGTCAGCCACGGCCGCACCAGTTTCCATCCGCCCGGCGCCGGTGCCAGGCAGAACATATCCAGCCGCCGGTGATCCATCACCACGTAATCCAGCGGTGAGATGGCGCTGATATCCCTATAAGAAATAATGGCTTGCGTGTTATGGAAGGCCTCTTCGCCGTTCCGCCCCAGCTCCCGGATGAACTCCGGTATCCGCTCAAACCAGCGCCGGAACGTCTCCCGCGACACTTCCGGCAACTGCACTTCCGGCCGCAACTTGCCGTCTTCGTTCACGTACGGCCCGTACTTCTTGCACTCCCAATCCGTCAGCCGCCGCGCCGCATTTGCCGCCCGCCAGGTCCGCTCATCCTCGTAGTTGCGCAGCATTTCCGCCACGCTGTACGTCCCGCGACTCCCCTTTTGCGGCAAGGATAAACCCACCAACAACTCCATCGCCGCCCGGTTTAGCGAGCGGGAGATTCCCTTGTCCGCCCGGTCCTTGGTCACCAGCGCCGGCAGGCCGCCCAGCTTGTACTTCGCCAACCACAGGTACAGTGTGGCCCGCTTCACCTCGTACTGCCCGCATAGCCACGCCACCACCGCGCCCTTGCTCCCGTGCTGCGCATAGAGCAGCGGACACCGGTCCGGCTGCAACAACGGCTCAATCGCGCTATACCGCCGCTCCGCTTCTTTCCGGTCCGCCAGGCTCAGGTTCGGTCCCACCGGCGCCGTCAGCGCCAGCGTCATCTGCCCGACGTCCGTGATCGGCGCCAGCTCCACCACCTTGCCGCGCGCCAGAAACCCGCGCTGCGCCTCTACCGGCAGTGTCTCCACGCCCACCTTCCCGCCTTCCCCGAGCCCGCGCCGCTCTACCGTCCGCACCGAGCGCCCCATCAGCGCCGCCGCTTCCTGCTTCGTGATCCGATTCGGGCTCATGCCTTCCTCCCAATCACGCAGTTGAAATACTCGTCCAACGGGAATAAACCATATGGTTTCAACGTCAGAAAAATCCGCCCCAAGGTCCGTTCCATCCGGTAAATCGAATGGAACAGCGACCCGCGATCCATCTGCACCTGCGCCGCGCACTCCCGCCACGTCCGGCCTTCGAGCATGTACATCTGAAACAGCGCCCACTCCCGCTGGTTCAGATACCGCTTCGAAATCAGATAGAAGTCCGCCCGGTAATCCTCGGCGATCCGAACATACCGACACGCTTCGGCGCGAGACCGAGCCTGTTTTTGCAGTCCTGTCCAGCCCACCATCGTCTCCCGCGAGAAATGCTCCAGATCCCGGTATTTGGCCAGGCACGCCCGGAAGATCTGCCGCGCGACGCAGTCACACATCGAAAGCTGCGCCCCCCTATAGGTAGGGGACCCGCCGTTGCCCCGGCAGGCCTTACACGCGGCGGACGCATTCCCCAACCAGAGCCCTGCCTGGTTCGGCACGTTCCACGACGGCGGCGATAACGGCAGCGCCCGGGTGGCATCCAGTCTGATCGTAATCGCAGCCATCAGACCCGTCCCTCCAGCTTCCGGGCCAGCCGCTCCGCTTTCATCCGCGCCCGCCCCAACTCCGCGAAGTCCCGATCCTCCGGCGTTGCGATCGAAAGCTCTACATCCCCGCACAGGAGTGCCAGAATCCGGTGCGACCCCGTCACCTCGATCCACGCCGGAATCAGTTCCGCGGGGAACTTATTTGCCTTGCTCTCCGACACGTACGCGTCAATCATGGCCAGGCTGATCCGCCCCATCCGCACACTCAGCCGGATTGCAACCTCTTCCCGCGACCACTTGCACTCCGCCAGATCCTGCTTCAGCACCTTCCGGATACGCTCCGCAGTCTCATAGAATGAGTCGGATAACAGGCCTCCTACCCCATCGCTCTCGACGGCGTTATCCGAAATCTGCCGAACTTCAGACATTGTTTTTGCCCTTCTTTCGGCGTAGCGTTGTACTTCGGAGCGCATCGTGAACCGCATCGCTACTCAAATCCGGGTACATCCGCAGATAGCGCAACGCGCTGCCACCATTGAGCAAAGCGCCCAACACGGACTCGGCCGCGCGAGTCACGTCCGGCTGATCCAGCGCCAGAATCGCCTTCGCGAACGCCAGCAGGTCCGCTCCGTCCTTGCGATTAGAAGACAAGCGTGGCCCCCTTGCGTTTTAACGCCCGCTCGATCTTCGCGGAACGTCTCTTGCCCTTGTACACCGCGCTCACCGCCTGCGGACTGACCTTAAGTTTCAATGCAACCTCAGTCAATACCCCGCGATTGTGGGCCAACCACAGCTTTTGCAACAGGTTGACCGTCGCGCTACTATCGACTTGTAGGTTTACATTCATGAGGCTTAAGCCTAAGCATATGCTTAGGTGGTTGTGTTGTCAAATACAAAATGGACAATCCGCTAAAAATTCTTCGCGAGCATATGGGGATGAATCAGCACCAGTTCGCCGATCTAGTGGGCAGGTCGTACGCCTCGATCCAAGGCTATGAAGCCGGCAAGAAGATTCCGCCCGAAGTGGTCGAGCGCATGAAGACCATTGCCGCCGAACGCGGCTTTGCCGATGTGGCACTCGTCCTCAGTAGCGACGCGTGGCAGGTCCGCACCCTGATCCACCCTCCCCAGGAATTCGCCCAGCGCCAGGGGAAACAGATCCAATACGCAGCCATCCAGGACGCCGGCCGCCAGGCCCAACACGCCCTATTGGATGCCCTGCTCGATTCCGGCAACCCCGACGCCGCCGCGGCCATAGACCACCTGCTCCGCTACTTCGCCTCCACCCTTGCCACGCCAAAGGCCGCAGCCAAACCCGCTAGACAGCGGCACGCGAAACCCTGATACTACAGAGGAGTCATGCCCGATCACACCGCAACTTCTGCCCTCGGTGCCCTTGCCATCATCCCGATTCTGGCCGGCCTGGTCCTGCTCGTCCTGGCCGTCATCGCTCCGCTCATCCTGCTCGGTATCTACTACCGCGCCGGCCGGATGGTGGAAGGCCAGGCCGAACTCCTCGATGAAATCCAGGCGCTCCGCCGCCAACTGGCGCAGCCGGCCGCCGCCGATCCGGCCGTCGCCCAGAGCGCTTACCAGTGGCCGAAATGAGAGCCCTGGTTCTATCCTTATATGTAGTGTTGGTCCTGGCCGCTTTTGCCGCCGATGATCCCGGTGGCTGGACCGGCGCCAAGTGGGGAATGACCGTCAATCAAGTCCGCGCCGCGGTCCCCGACGCCCAAATCCTCACCGGCCCCGAAGCTCCCCGGAAGATCGAAGGCATCCTCTCCCCGCTCGGCATCCCCACCCTGCAAATTGGCCCTATCGCCTGGTCGGTCTTTTTCCTGTTCGATCCGGCCGGCAAACTCACCGCCGTCTACCTGAACACACCCACCCCCGGCACCGCCGCCTTCATGGCCACCGACCTGCTACTCACCGAACGCTACGGCCGCCCCGCCGAACAGAAGACCGATGCCGGCCGGACCTCCCAGTGGTCTTTCCCCACCACCGTCCTCCAGCTCCGCTATACCGTCATCCCCGCCATCCGCAGCGAAGACCTCTGGCTCTCCTACACCCGCCCCGCCGCCGCTCGTCTCTGACTACTCGATCCGGTCCTTCGCCCTGGCCTCCGCCACCGGCTGCCATTGCATGTTGGATACCGCATCCTCGCCCCCGCGCTTGAGCGCCCGGATGTGATCCACCACATACCCTGGACAGGCCCCATCCGGTTGTCCGATCGCCGGACACGGATGCAGCCGCTGGAACTCCCGCCGCACCGCCGCGCTCCGCTCCACCCGCGCGACCGCCCCCCGCCTCTGTCGGCCCGCCTCGTCGCGAACCTCACCCCGCCGCGCCCCAACCGCGCAGCCGGCCACCAGCAGTGTTACCAGAATTCTCACGCCTATCTATCGGCCGGACCCGCCTGAAACATTAAACTACTCCACCGCCGCCCCCGCATACTTTCAAAACTTGCGTGTCGCAGCCATTCTCCGCCACCAACGCTGGCAACTGCAGCCTAACGTCCGCGCCATCAGTGGTTTGAGCCATACCAGCCGCGCCGCCAGCGCAAACCCCGCTATCTTATTGATTGTTCGTCGACGCTGCCCCGCGACTGCCCCGAATGTCCAACGTAGTGTTAGCAGCGCCTGGCGCGCTCGTGGCGCATCCTGGCGCGCCCGCCGCCGCCGCTATCCCCTACTGTCGCCGTAACTTACCCGCGGTTGGCTGCCCTGCCCGCCACTACCCGCCATCTCCCGCCCCCAATTCCATTACACTGTGGGTAAGACTACCGCCTACATGCAGAACCTCTACGACCGCAAGGCCGAATGGGGCTCTGCCTACATTGACCTCAAGCACAATTTCACCGGCTCCCTCGTCTACGAGTTG
>CAIRBY010000755.1 GCA_903876865.1 uncultured Acidobacteriia bacterium | reverse complement strand
GTATAAAGACTGCGTTCAGACCCGCTTCCAGTGCCGGATTTACGTCGGATTTCGGACTGTTGCCGATCATCCAGGTGCTGGCCGGCGCCATGTCCTGTTCTGCCACGAGGGCGCGGTAGGCTGCCGCATCCTTCTCTTTCACGATTGCGGTGTGTCGAAAATACCGGCCCAGTCCGGATTGGTCGATCTTGAGCCTCTGTTCGTCCGGGTTGCCTTTCGTGAAGAGCGTCAGATCATGCCGCTCGCACAGATATTCCAGGGTCTTCGGAACGTCGGGGATGATCTCCATCGGGCATTCCAGGATTTGCTGGGCAAAGCCCATTACCGCTGCTAGGTCTTCTTCCCGCACATCCCGTTCGGCCAGCCGGTGATAGCATTGCCTCAAGTTTCTCCCGAAATTGAGGGAGCCGTAGCCGTGGATGCGGGCGTTCACGGCTTCGATCTCATCCAGTATGTCCCGCACCTCCCGGGGAGATAGCGTGGAGTGGTTCAGGTAGGCGGCGAACTCTTCAAAGGCACGCTCGAAGTAGATGTTGTTCTCCCAGAGCGTGTCGTCGGCATCGATAATCAGGTTTTGTCGTTTCATCGGGTAGGTCGGGGGGCGAGGTGGAAGGGAATCTCGAAGACCGCGTCGATGTCCACCGCCCGTCCGTTTCGGGTGGCGGGAGTAAATTCCCATTTGGCCAGTGCTTCGGATGCGCTCACGTCCAGCCTGTCATCCAGGTGTTGCAGCACCGCGATCGAATCCACGTGGCCGTCCTTGCGGATTACCGCGAAGAGGCGTACTCGTCCTTCAATTCGTTCCGCCACAGCGGAGGCGATGTACTTCGGGTCTACCTTACGCAGAGGTATTGGCGCTTTGATCAGGGGCAGCGGCGCCCCGGGCCCGAGCGGCAAAGCTTCGCGCTCGGCGAACCAGACCAGCCAGCTTCCCGAGTAGCTGGTTACATTCGGCATCTGGATCGCAATGCTATAGACTTCCCGTCCCGATAGCCTCTCGTCGGGTGCCTGACTCATGCGGGGCGCGCTTAAATCCACCGGTCCAGATGGCCGTTCGCCGGCCGGTTTGACGGTCCGCGCGGCGGCCATCAGATTCTCCCGCGAGGTAGGTGAAAAGGGCGCCATTACGGCAGGTCGCGCTTCTCGTGTGCCGTTGGCTACGGTCAGTCCCGGGACGTTCAGCAGGGGCATGTTGCCGGTTGTGTTGGCGCCTTCCGGCCGCACTTCCGGGCCCGAGGAAAATCCGGCGCTCCTGGAGGCGGGCGGCGCAGGCATGGCCTTCGTATTCGCCGGATTCAGACCCACGATCGCCAGGGTTGCCTGCGCCGGGGTTCCGGCGCCGGGGACGCCATCGGCTGCAGGCGCATCAGCCGCAACAACTGGAGGGGACGGTGCCGTGCCCGGCCGGCTTGGCGGAGCGAGAAAGGCGCGTGGCAGCCGGTTCAATGCCACCGCGCCAATCTGGTTCGTCGATGCCGTTTCAGGTGCGTTCGGTAGTACCACTGCTGCTGTGGCCGCGGCCTTCGCGCCCTGTGGCGCCACGAACTCCCGGGGGCGTGGTTTGGCTCCGGAGTTGGCGAAGGGAAGAGCGTTCGCCTCGACCAGCGAGCCCACGGCAGGAGCTTCGGGCAGCAGGATCGCCGCCTGCCGCTCCATCCGCACGTTCGGGGGCGGGGTGAACGCGCGCGGCTCCGG
>CAIRBY010000754.1 GCA_903876865.1 uncultured Acidobacteriia bacterium | reverse complement strand
GGCTGTAACCGCGTTCAATGAGCGCGAGGACGGCTTCACTTTTGCCGATGCCACTTTCGCCGCGAATGAGCACGCCCACGCCAAGGATGTCCACTGTGCTGCCCAACTCCGTGCCGCGCGGGGCAAACATCATTTCCAGCGCAAGGGTGGCGGTATTGATGAATTTCATCGTGACAAGCGGTGTTTGAAAAATCGGGACGCCCATTTGGGTTGCCATGGCCAGAAATTCCTTGTCCGGCTTCAGATTGCGACTGAACACGATGCATGGAATTCGATAGGCAAACAGTTCCGTATAACGCGCTTCACGCCCGGCACTTGTGAGCGATCCAAGATAATACGACTCGGCATGTCCCATGACTTGCACGCGTTTGTAGGCGAAGTAGCGTGTAAATCCGCTCAACGCGAGGCCGGGGCGGTTGACCGTGGGTTCGCGGATGATGCGATTGAATCCGCCTTTGTCGGTCAGCAGGCGCATTTGCAACGCCTCGGCATGTTCTTCCGGCGTACGGTTGCCCTGCTTGGCTGAGAAGCCCGCTCCGGACGCCCCGCCCTTGCCATAGCCCGTGCTGACGGAGATGAACTTCATCAGATCCAGGGCGATTTCGTCTTTGCTGCGCCCTCCGGCGGCAGGCTTCGGCTCGGCTGCTTCGGCGGCGTTATTGGTGGGGGGCTCTAGTTCGGCCATCGGTGGATTCTCCTCGGTATGTTAAAACTCTAGGGTACTGCATTTTTAACCGATGCCTCTCACCGCGGTCCGGCACCTACGAAAAATGCGAGGCGGCGCCCAGGCCCATCTGCTGGAAGCTGACGACGGCCATTGGTACGTGGTTAAGTTTCGCAATAATCCGCAGCACCGGCGCGTCCTGGTGAATGAGGCGCTCTGCGGCACGCTGCTGCGCTACCTGAAGATCGCGGTGCCGGATACGGCGCTGATCGAAGTGACGCCGGCCTTCCTCGCCGCCAACCCGGAGTGCTGTCTGCAACTGGGCACGCGGCGGGTGGAGATCGAACCGGGCTGGCAGTTCGGCTCGCAGTATCCGGGCGACCCCAACCGGATCGCGGTCTACGATTTTCTGCCCGATGCGTTGCTGGGGCAGGTCGCGAACCTGGCGGACTTCCGCGCCATCCTGGTCTTCGACAAATGGGTGGGGAATGCAGACGGGCGGCAGTGCGCGTTTTACCGCGCGCTGGTGCGTCGGGCCGAGAGTCCGGGGGCGCGGGCAAGTTTCGTGGCGCGGATGATCGATCACGGCTACGCGTTCAACGGGCCGAACTGGGACTTCCCCGAATCCACGGTGCAGGGGTTGTATGCGCGCAAAGTAGTCTACGAAGACGTCTGCTCGCTGGAGGATTTTCAGCCCTGGCTGAACCAGGTGGTGCACTTTCCCGAAGAGGTGATCGACCAGGCGTGGAAGGCGGTACCGCCGGATTGGATCGAGGGCGAGGAGGACGCGCTCGATCAACTGCTCGAACAGTTCTGGAAACGGCGGGCGCGGGTACCGGAGTTGATTGAGAACTGCCGCGAATCGCGCGTCAACCCGTTCCCCAATTGGCGCTAAAATCGGGGTGTGCTGCATCGCAACGTTCTCCATAATGGCCAGATTCAGGAAGCTACCGCCCTTTCGCTCTCTCCCGGCCAGGTAGGGCTGCTCTCCGGATGGGGCGTGTTCACCACGCTGCGCATTGCCGATGGCGTGCCCTTCGCCTGGGAACGCCACTGGGCACGCATTCAGCGCGACGCCAAGGCGATGCACGTGCCGCTGCCGGCGGACGCGGACGCGGTGCGCGCGGACCTCATGAAACTGCTGGAGGCCAATCAGGCTCCAAACTGCACGCTGCGCCTCGCCATCGTGCGCAACGGCGGCGGGATGTGGGCCGGCCCTTCGAACGGACGCACGCACGATGTGATCGCGCTGACGGCGGATTCCAAGGAGTGGGGCGATGGCGTGAAACTCGCCTGGGTCAAGCAAGCGCGCCATGCCGCGAACCAGTTTTCCGGAACCAAGATTCTCTCCTGGGCGATGAATCTGACGTGGCTCGAAAGCGCGCAGCAGCGCGGGTTCGATGAGGTGATCCTGCTCAACGAGCGCGGCGAGGTGGCCGAAAGTACCTCGGCGAATCTCTTCATCGCCAATGGGAACAAGGTGTACACGCCGCCATTGAGTTCGGGCTGCCTGCCGGGCATCACGCGCGAAGTGATTCTGGGCGAGGTGCAGGCTCCGGGCATCACGGTGGAAGAGAAGGTGCTGCTCCCCGAAGAACTGGAAGCGGCCGACGAAGTTTTCATCACCTCGACCACGCGCGACCTGCTGCCGGTACACCAGATCGAAGAGAAGAAGATCGGCCGCTCGGATGCGACACGGAAGGCGCTGGCCGAGGTCTTCGGCGCGTACCTGCGGAACTACGTGGCTTCGCACAAAAGCGTGGTGGCGTAGCAGCAGCACCGGCAGAGCGGCAGCGTCCCCTTCGACGCCTGTCCCAGCGGCCCCCAGTCTGGCTGCGCGGACGTGGGCCTTCTGCCAACACCTTAGTACCCGCGGCTCAAATTGGCCTGGACATTCCAGGCGGCCGCTCGATATACTGAGACCACTTTTGCACTCTAGGAGGGAACAATGGTGTCTTGCGATTGGCTTGGAGTACGTTGTCTTCAACCTGAGGTGGAGTTCCGAGCGGTGGCCAGCCGCTAGATGTCCGGCAAACTCACTCTGGCCGCACTGGTATTCGCCAGTTGCGCCGCTCCCCTTTCCGCCAACACTTATTCCTTCACTGGAACTTTCGCTCACGATAACGACGTCCAGCAGTTCGATTTCACGCTGCCGTTCGACACGCAGATCACGTTGCGCACCTTGGGCTATGGCGGCGGAATCAACCTGCTCAATAGCACCATCCTCGCCGGCGGCTTTGAACCGGTCCTGCAGCTTTACACCGCATTAGGGATAGCTGTGGGCGGAGAAATCGATCCTGGGCCGAATGGAGGCCCGTGCGGCGTGAGAAATCCCGACCCGAGCCGG
Organism: uncultured Acidobacteriia bacterium; assembly: GCA_903876865.1. Taxonomy (GTDB): domain Bacteria; phylum Acidobacteriota; class Terriglobia; order Bryobacterales; family Bryobacteraceae; genus Solibacter. The sequence continues at coordinate 1,124 of CAIRBY010000754.1, read as the reverse complement.
GGCAGCCTCTGCGAGGATGCTTATGCCTCGGTTTTCCTCCCTGCGGGCGACTACATCGTTGCCATCACGCAATACCCAAACTCGCCGCTAGGCACGCTCAGCGACGGCTTCCTGTACGATGGCGTTGCCAACCAGGACTTCAATAACGGTTTCGGCAACGGATTGCTGCCGCCGCTGTTCTACCAGGGGAACGGGAACTTTGCGCTCGACATCACAGTTGCGGATCCATCCGGCGCGCCTGAGCCGAACTCAGCCTGGTTAGCCGCGGGCGCGATGGCCCTGGCCGGCCTGAGCAGCCTCAGGAAGCGCCCCGAAAGCGCTCGTAGATTGACCAACTGATTCGACCCAGCAGTCTTGTAGAGGGGAAGCATGAAATTCACCAAACGATTCACCGTGATCACCTGTCTGGCCGCGTTCTCCGCGGCATCCCCGGCCGCATTTGCCGGCGGAGCAAATGCCAGCGCCGACACGTTTGTCAGTTCCTCGCTGCCTGGCAGCAACTACGGAACGGCAACCTCGATTAATGTGGGCAACGGCGCTACCGCGCTACTCCAATTCGACCTCTCTTCCCTGCCGGCGGGTCTTACGGCCAGCCAAGTCAATAAGGCGACCGTCTCGTTCTATGTGAACACGGCGGTGACGGCGGGCGGAGTCGATATTGCTCAGTTGACGAGTGCTTGGACGGAGACTGGAGTGAACTACGGTAACCGGCCGACGTATTTATCCCCGTTCGCCCTCAACGTTCCGACCACTACCTCCAAGACGTGGATTACGGTGGATGTGACGCAGTTGGTCAAGGACTGGGTCACGGGCGTAGCCCCGAATTTCGGGTTGCAGATCTCGGCCGCTGTTGCCAGTCCGGCCACGGCGCTGGTTCTGGACAGCAAAGAAAATGCAACCACGAGCCACCCGGCATTCCTCGACATCGTGATCCAATCCGTCGGCCCCGCCGGCCCGACTGGCCCGCAAGGAACCGCAGGCGCGGCTGGTCCGGCTGGCCCCACCGGCCCGCAGGGAACCGCCGGCGTAGCTGGTCCTACGGGCCCGCAAGGTAACGCAGGTGTGGCTGGCCCGACTGGCCCGACTGGTCCGCAGGGCACGGCTGGCGTAGCTGGTCCTACTGG
>CAIRBY010000753.1 GCA_903876865.1 uncultured Acidobacteriia bacterium | reverse complement strand
CATCTCCCCGCCAGTTGCTTCACCGGCATCGATCTTGCCTCCGCCCCCATCGCGGCCGCGCAACAGACCGCACGCGCGCTCGGCCTCGCCAACATCGAGTTCCGCGCCCAGGATCTCTGCGACCTCTCCGCCGCCGATGGCAAGTTCGATTACATTTTCGCCCACGGACTCTACTCCTGGATTCCCGCCGACGTCCGCGACCGCCTCCTCGCCGTTTGCCGCGAGCGCCTCGCGCCGCAGGGCGTGGCCTTCGTCAGCTACAACACCTACCCTGGGCGCTATCCGCGCCAGATGATCCGCGAGATCCTGCTCCAGCACCTGCGCGGCATCGAAGCGCCCGCCGCGCGCCTCGCCGCCGCCCGCGCGTTCCTGCCCCAACTCGATCATCCCGAAGCCAAAGCGATGCTCGAACTTGGCGACGACAGCCTCTTCCATGACGATCTCGCGCCCGTCAACGATCCCGTCTGGTTTCACGAATTCGCCGCCCACGCCGCCCGCCACGGCTTGCAATATCTGGGCGAGGCCGATTCGCACAAGACCTTCCACACCACGCCCGAATCGCCCGATATTCTCGAGCGCGAGCAGCACGTGGATTTCCTCAAGCTCCGCCGCTTCCGCCAGACCCTGCTCTGCCGCGCCGAACTCCCCCTCGATCACCACATCTCCCCGGCGCGCATGGACGAGTTCCTCTTCAGCGAAAACCTGCGTGGCCGCAAGGTGGAAGAGGGCGAGCCCGAACTGCAGGCTGTGGTGCGCGCCCTGCAGGATACCTCCCCGCTGCCCGCCGCCTTCGAAGACCTGCTCCCCTACGCCGGCACTGTGGAGACGCTGCGCGAGATCCTCTTCGCCATGCTCAGCGCCGGCTTCGCCAACCTCCACGTCTACGAGTTTCCCTGCCAGGAAACCGTGACCGCGCGGCCGTGCGCCAGCCTCCTTGTGCGCCATCAGGCCGCGCGCGGCGGCAATGTGACCAACGCCTGCCATCTGCCTGTGGAACTCGACCCTATCGGCCGCAGCCTCGCGCTCCTGCTCGATGGCACGCGCAGCCACGAAGAACTCGCCCTCGCCCTCGCCGCCCTGCCGGATGGCCCCCCGCTGGACGATATCCGCCGCCACCTCCCCGCCAGCCTCGCCTGGTTCGCCCGCATGGCTTTGCTGGAGTAGGACAGGCCTCCCGGCCTGTCCCAGACTAATCGGTTTTTTCTGCCTCCCGTCACCCCCGCGAGAGCGCAACGGAGACCGTGGCGGGCTCGGTCGATTCCGAGCGGGAAATGTCCACGGAGCCAGCCTGGAGACCACCGCGTTCAATCCAGCCCACAGCATTTCCGCATCCGGCATTCCATCACCGCGTTCGGCAGGAGCCGCTTGATGCACACCGCTTGATGCACACCGCTTGATGCACACCGCCACGCGGATTCTACAGCCGGGCTCCGTTGCGGAGGACAGAATCGCGCGAGAACTTACCGGTCGAGGCAACGCCGCAATTGCGCATGGTCATGATCAACTCAGCGCGCAGGATGTCGATGACGCGCTCGACTCCCTCTTGCCCGAAGGATGCCAGTCCCCAGACCTGGGGGCGGCCAATTCCCACCGCGCGCGCACCGAGCGACAACGCCTTGAAGACATCCGTGCCCCGGCGAAAACCGCCATCCACCAACACGGGAAGTCGGGCCCCGACTGCATCAACCACTTCCGGCAGGATGTCCATCGTGCCACGGCCGGTTTCGGTAGCGCGCCCGCCGTGGTTGGATACGACGACGCCATCCGCGCCGTGTTCGCGGGCCAGGACCGCGTCTTCAGCGGTGTCGATGCCTTTGAGCAGCAGCTTCATTTTCGTCATCTTTTTGAGGCGATCCACGTAGCTCCAATCGGCCCACGCCGGATTGATCTGCCCGGAGAGCCCGGCAAGCATGGGCTTCACACGATTCCTGTCGCTTCCCTGGTTCACGTCGGGCCGGGAGGTGTGGCAAGTCGAACAATCCCGGGTGTCCAGCCGGCCGAGGCGCGCGCCGGTTTCGGCGTTACGCCCACCGAGAACATCGATGGTCCATGCCAGCACCTGACACCCGGTGGCCTCCACACGCCGGAGCAATTTTTCGGTGTCGCTCCAAGTGGTGGGCATATAGAGCTGATACCAGGGTGGTTGGCCCAACGCTCTGGCTACGTCTTCCACGCCCGTAGACGAAACCGTCGAGAGCATCTGCACGATCTTCTTCGCCTTGGCGGCGCGGGCTGTCGCAAGTTCACCATCGGGGTGGAATGCCCGCTGCGCGCTCACGGCACTGAGGTAAATGGGTGAGTCCCAGGTCTGACCGAAAAGCTCGAAACTCAGATCCGGCTTGTCGATGCCGAGCAGCCGCCGCGCGCGGATCTGATAATGTCCCATCGCCTCGCGGTTCATGCGAAGGGTAAGATCGTCATCCACGCCCGTGGACATGTATCCCCAGTGCGCTGGCGGAAGGGCCTTGCGGGCTAGAGCCTCGAAGTCCAGAACGCTCAAGGTGTCCTTCGCGGTGGGTTCCTGGTCCATGCCGAGCAGCGGACTGGCGGCAAGAAATCGAAGGAACTCACGGCGTGCGGCTAGATTCCCAATCATGGCTCCACATTGTACCTTGGTCCCATGTAAGGGGTAGAACCGAACGGTGGAGGCGTTCAGCCTGGGGTGGATTCGCGCTTGTGGCTTCGGAACTGCCCCCGGTGGATTTGTGTCGCCGGAACTGTTTGTAATAGTTTTGGGTGCGTCGTACTGCTCACATCCATCTGCTCTCACCTACCCCCCCGGTATACTGTTCCCATGCTCCGTCCCCTCGCCCTGCTCCTCTCCGCCGCCGCCACTCTTTTCGCGCAGACCCT
>CAIRBY010000752.1 GCA_903876865.1 uncultured Acidobacteriia bacterium | reverse complement strand
GCGCTGGCGGGGGCGCTGGATGCGCAGGGGAATATCATACTGGCCGGCGGGACGTGGTCGCCCGATTTTCCGATCCCGGGCGGGGTGCCGCTTCCGACGGGGTACAGCGAAGTGTTCGTGACGAAGATCGCGCCGCCGGGAGCGCCGCGGATTACGGGGGTGGTCAACGGGGCGAGTTTTCAGGCGGGGATCGAAGGCGGGTCGTGGGTGACGATACAGGGCAGCGGGCTGGCGAACACGTTCCCGGGGCGGACATGGCGGGACGAGGAGGTGGTGGATGGGAAACTGCCCACTGTGCTGGACGGGGTGAGCGTGACGATCAACGGGAAGGCGGCCTTCGTCTATTACATCAGCCCGGGGCAGATCAATGTGCAGGCTCCGAGCGATAGCGCGGTAGGTCCGGTGAGCGTGGTGGTGACGAACAACGGCATTGCCAGCGCTCCGGCGACCGCGCAATTGCAGGCGGCGGCGCCGGCGTTCTTCACGTATCTGGCGACGGGAAATGTGATTGCGTCGCGGGTGGGGGATTATGCGCTGCTCGGGGACCCGTCCGTGATGCCGGGCGTGGTAGCGGCGAAGCCGGGCGAGTTGGTGATTCTGTGGGGCACGGGCTTCGGGCCGACGAATCCGGCGGCGCCGGCCGGGAGCGCGGTGGTGGGCGCGCCGGTGGTGGTGACGGCGCCCACGGTGACGGTCGGCGGGGTGCAGGCGGTGGTGATCAGTACGGTGCTGACGACGGGCGACGCGGGGTTGTATCAGGTGACGATCCAAGTTCCGGCCAACGTGCCCAGCGGTCCCGCAGTGCTGCAGGCCGCGGTCGGCGGGGTGCAGACGCAGGCGGGAGCGGTGCTGTTCGTGGGGAAGTGAGGGGCAGCGAAGGTAGGGCAGGCGTTTCCGCCTGCCATTTTCTGCTTTTAATCCGGCACGGCCGGGGAGTTGGCAGGCGGAACCGCCTGCCCTACCATTTGGTTAGACGGGTTGGCGGGTCTGCCACTTGCCGCGGGTGAAATCGGGGAATTTCTGCGGCGTGCTGCCGCCGGCGACGCTGGCTTCGCTCAAGGGGATCGGAGCGCTCCAGGCGGCGGCGTCGTAGACATCGATATCGGGGGCGAGGCCGAGCTTCATGCATTCGGCGAGGCGGTAGGCCATCACGAAATCCATGCCGCCGTGGCCGCCGAGTTCCTTGGCCATATCGCCGATCTTCTTCCAGAGCGCGGGCTCGTATTTTTCCTTGAAGGGTTCAAGCGGGCCGAAGGCTTCCTTGGGCGAGCCATCGATATATACGCGCGCGGGGTAATCGCGGAAGATGCCCTTGGTGCCGGCAATCAGGTTGATGCGGTCGTAGGGTTGGGGGCTGCTGACGTTGTGCTCCAACTCGATCACGCGGCCCTTGACGGTGCGGATCAGGCTGACGTTGAAATCGCCTTCCTTGTAGGTCTCTTTCTGGCGCGGATCGTCCGCGGGCACCTTCTCTTTGCGGTAACTCTGCAGGCCGGCGGAGATGGAACTCATGGAGACGAGGGTATCGAAGCGGTCGCCGCGGTTGATATCCATGTAGTGGGCCACGGGGCCGAGGCCGTGGGTGGGATAGAGGTTGCCATCGCGGTTGAGGTGCTCGAAGCGGCGCCACAAGCCTTCGCCTTCGTTGGAAAAGAGGATGCTGCGCAGATCGTGATTGTAGGCGGCGCCGCCATGGGTCAGTTCGCCGAACAAGCCGGCGCGGACCATGTTGAGCACCATCATCTCGTTGTAGCCGTAGCAGCAGTTTTCCAGCTGAATGCAGTGGCGCTGGGTGGCTTCGCTGGTATTGACCATCTCCCAGCACTCTTCCATATTGCGCGCGGCGGGGACTTCGATGGCGACGTGATGGCCCTGCTTCATACCGGCCACGGCCATGGGGACGTGCCACTTCCAGGGAGTCGCGATCACGACCAGATCGATATCGTCGCGTTTGAGCAGGCCTTCGAAGGCGTGATCGTCGGAGTGGAAGAGGGCGATGGGCTGGGAGGCTTTGCCTGCCTTATCGAGCCTGGCCTGCTGCTTGAGGACCTTGTCCTTGATGGTGTCGCAGAGCGCGGTGATCTGCACACCGGGCACGTTGGAGAAGTTATCGATGAGCGAGCCGCCGCGTCCACCGGTGCCGATGACGCCGATGCGGACGTTATCGCGGGGAGTGAATTTGAGATCGGCCACGCTCTTGTTGGCCGCCTGGGAACGGGCGAGGCCTGCGCCGAGGCTGGTTCCGAGCCCGGCAAGCGAAGCGAGTTTCAATAAGTCACGGCGGGATGTATCGTTCATGGCATAGCTCCTGAATTCAAGAACGAGGTTGGCAGGCGCAAGCGCCTGCCCCACGTTCGCAATCTAGTTCCAGAGTTTTCGTACGACTTGAATCAAGCAAAGTCCGCTGGCAACAAAGATACCGCAAAGTATCAGAGCATAGGTGGTGCGGCCATAGAGGAAATTGCCAACGGTGAAGAGGGCGGTCCAGATGGTGGTGCAGCCCATGATCCAGCCGGTGAGGGCGAGCGGAATGTTATCGCCTTCGATGACAGCGGGGGTGGCCTGGGCCTGAATGTGACGCCAGCCGGGGCCGAACGGGCGCACCTTTTCGTAGAAGCTGATGAGCACTTTGGGGTCGGTCTGCGGCCCGACATAGGCGGCGACGATCCAGGAGACGGTGGTGAGGGCCACGCCGTAGATGAGCTGCTCGGAGAATCCGAAAGTGATGCCGTTCTTCGAGAGTACGAGGAAGGCGATGGCGGCGCCGAAGGAGGCGATCATGGCGACGATTTCGCACCAGGCGGTGATACGCCACCAGAACCAGCGCAGCAGGTAGAGCAGTCCGGTGCCCGCGCCCACTTGCAGCAGCAGGTTGAAGCTGTCCTTGGCGGTGGAGAGCAGGAAGACCATGCCGGAAGATCCGACGAAGAGCAGGATGGTGGCCCAGCGTCCGGCCTTCACATAGTGGTGTTCGGTGGCGTCGCTCTTGATGAAGCGGCGGTAGAAATCGTGGACCAGATACGAGGCGCCCCAGTTGAGGTGGGTGAGGATGGTGGAGGAGTTGGCGGCGATCAGGCCGCCGAGCATGAGGCCGATCCAGCCGGCGGGCAGGAAGCGGAGCATGGCGGGATAGGCGATATCGTGACCGATGAGGCTCGGGTCCAGATTGGGGAAGGCCTTCTGGATATCGGAGAGTTGCGGGTAGACGATGATGGAGCAGAGGCCGACCAGAATCCACGGCCAGGGGCGGAGCACGTAGTGGGCGACGTTGAAGAAGAGCGTGCCGCCGAGCGAATCCTTTTCGGATTTGGAGGCGAGCATGCGCTGGGCGATGTAGCTGCCGCCGCCGGGTTCGGCACCGGGATACCAGGTGGCCCACCATTGCACGGTGAGGGGAATGATGAAGACGGCGACGGCGAGATCCCAGTTGTTGGTGAAATCGGGCAGGAGGTTGAGGTAGTTGAGGCCGCCGGGTCCTCTGATGGCGGAGAGCTTGGTGACCATGCCGCTGAGTCCGCCGACCTGCGGGAGGGTCACGGCGAAGTAGGCGGCGGCGGTGACGGCGGACATCTTGATGAAGAACTGGATCATGTCGATGACCAGTACGCCCCAGAGACCGGAGTGGGTGGCGAAGACGACGTTGAGCAGGCCCACGGCGAGCAGCGTTTCCCAGCGGGGAAGGCCGAAGAGGATCGCGGCGATCTTGCAGGCGGCCAGGTTGACGGTGGCCATGATGATGCAGTTGAAGAAGAGGCCGAGGTAGACGGCGCGGAAGCCGCGCACGGCGGTGGCCGCTTTGCCGGAGTAGCGGAGTTCGTAGAACTCCAGATCCGTGAGCACACCGGAGCGCCGCCAGAGGCGGGCGAAGAAGAAGACGGTGGAGACGCCGGTGAGCGTGAAGGCCCACCACTGCCAGTTCCCGGCCACACCCTGGGTCCGCACGATGTTGGCAACCAGATTCGGCGTATCGCTGGAGAACGTGGTGGCCACCATGCTGATGCCGGCGAGCCACCAGGGGACGGAACGGCCCGAGGCAAAGAACTCCGCCGTGCTTTTGCCGGAGCGTTTTCCGAAGAAGAGCGCGGGCACAAAGCAGATGGCCACGGACACGAACGCGATGATCCAGTCAAGCGTGTGAAGCTGCATAGGAACTATGAGTTTACTGCGCCGCGCCCTGGTTCGGCATGGAGAATGTGCTGAAAGTGGGCGGGGTCGCCGGAATAAAAGCGGTCCAGAAGGCCGTTGCGGACGGTTTCCAGGTCGGGGCGGCGGCAGAATATCACGGCGCAGCCGCCGAAACCGGCTCCGGTGAGGCGCGCGCCAAGGGCGCCGGATTGCATGGCGGCCTCCACCAGGCGGTCGAGCGCGGGGCAACTGACGCGGAGGCGGTCGCGGAGGCTGGCGTGGCCTTCGAGCAGGATGCGGCCAAAGCACTCGGGATCGTCGCGGCGCAGGGCGGCGACAGCGTCGCGCACGCGGGCATCCTCGGTGATGACGTGGAGGAAGGCGGGGGGCAGGTGCTG
>CAIRBY010000751.1 GCA_903876865.1 uncultured Acidobacteriia bacterium | reverse complement strand
GCCTGCGGCTGTGCCGGTGGTGGATACCCCGGTTGCGCCATCGCCTGCGGCTGTGCCGGTGGTGGGTACCCCGGCTGCGCCATCGCCTGCGGCTGTGCCGGTGGTGGATACCCCGGTTGCGCCATTGCCTGCGGCTGCGCAGGTGGCGGATACCCCGGCTGTGCCATTGCCTGCGGATCCTGCGGCGGCGCCGGGGGCGGATACGCAACCGGAGGCGCATTCGGATCGGGCTGGCCCGGAATCGGTCCATAGCCGGGCATAGGCGCAACCGGTGCGGCGGCGGCGGGTGGTGGATAGCCAGGCTGTCCCACCGGCGCGGGCGGGTACGCATATGCCGCTGGCGGCGGCGTTCCGGGCGGCATGCTCGTCTGCGGAACCGCTTGCGGCATCATCGCCAGTTTCTGCGCCTTCGCGGCTCTGGCAGCGTCCCTCGCCTGCAGGACGGCAGCCAGCATGGTGAGCGCCCCTTGTCCCATGGCACTTGCCGTCTCCGCTCCGCCGCGCGTAGTCTGGGCCGCCTGCCCCGGCTCCAATGCGCCGCGATCGATCGATTCGGCCATCACCAGATACACCTTCGACTGCGCCACATCGCCATCCGCGCGAGCCTCTTCGCTCATCGCAGCGTAGATCCTGGCCCGCACCAGCGGTTCGTTCGGATAGACCTCCAGCGCGCGCCCGTACTCGCGTAGCGCCACGCTGTGATTGCCCTCCTGCTGGGCGGCACGCGCGTTCTCCAGAAGCTTCGTGCCCGCCGCGGCGTCCACCGCCACGGAGAGGCGCGATTGCGCCGGCAGATTCACCGCAAGCAGCACCGCGGCGAGCCCAATCGAAATCGTCTGTCGTATTCCTGCGTTCATGACAGTCTCCTAAATTGCGCCCGTCACCAAGAAGGGCGCCCAGTAAAACGGATGCGGATATTGTTTCCGTACTTCCAGGGCGGCCGCGCGCATAGCCGCCGAAGGGTCTTCATGCGCGCGTAGCCGCCGGTAAAAGCCCTGCATCAGGAGCGCGGTGGCATCGTCGCTCACCTTCCACAGGCTCGAGACCACCGTCCGCGCGCCCGCGCCCAGCAGGGTGCGCGTGAGCCCCGCCACTTCGTCTCCGCCCAGCAATGCGCCCAGGCCGGTTTCGCAGGCGCTCAACACGACCAGTTGTGCGCGCACTTTCAGATCCATCAGTTCATACAGCGAGAGCCTCGCGGCCTGCCCCGGCGCGGGACTCAACAGCAGCGCGCTGAACAGGGGCGAGTGGTCGTCCAGCAGCCCATGTGTGGCCAGGTGGACTTGCCGGCTCTCTTGCAGCGCCTTCACCGCCCGGTCGTGCGTCAACTGCGTGCCGCTCGCCCGCACCGCCGTGGGGAAGATCCGCGCGATGCCCTCGGTCTCGCGCAGCGTTCCGGGAAGCGGCGCCCAGCCATCCACGCTCACATCTCCCAGCGCGCCCAGAAACAGATCCTCCGTAGTTCGCGGCGCACCCCCCAACAGCGTCAGTGTAGATGCGCTGGGAAGGTACGACACCGCGTACCGCTCGATCACCGCGCGGCCATCTTCCATCGGCAGCACCTGAAATGGCACATAGTTCAAATACCCTGCCGGAACCACCACCAGGCGCGTCATGCCAACCGGCAGTTTGGCGGCGACTGGTCTCCAGACTGTCTCGGCGACCTGCGCCAGCAGCGGCGTGAGTTGCTCCCCCGAACCCGCGTCGGCAAGCAGCGCGCGCAGCCGCAAGACGTTGCCGCGCAACTGTTTGACGTTCGCCTTCCACTCCACCTGCTGCGAGGAATGGCGCGTTACCACAAAGGCCGTCACGCGATCCGCCAGCAGGAAATACTCCAGCACCGCGGTACCGGCCGGCAGTTTTGCCTGCAGCGTGCGCAGGGGCGGCGGCTCCACTTGCAGTGCCTGGCTTGCGCGCGTGCTCTCGAGTCCGGCCTGTTGCCGAGCCAGCGCAAACTGCGATTGCGCCTGCTCCAACTCGACCCGAAGCACCGCCGGTTCCCGCCCCGCGCCCCGCAGGGTGGCCTCGTTACCGGGCGCAAGCTGTACGCGCAGGCCCAGGATGCGCTGCTCCAGTTGCGCCAGTTGCGGGGCCGCGCCCGCGGGAGCGTCTTCCTTGAACCGGCGGCCCTGCAGCGCCTCCACAAAGGCCCGCGCCTTGCCGCGTTCCACCGCGCGCCACGCCTCTTCGCTCCGCCCCAGCCGCCCCAGCGCCGCCACCATCCGCTGGTACAACTCCGCCACCATCTCGCTCCCGGCCAGCGCCTGCCGCTGCTCCGCCTGCGTCAAGCCGCCGCGGATTGCGTCCAGTCCGGCCAGGGCGCCCGCGTATTCCGTCACCGCCTCCGCGTCTTTGCCTTCCCTTTCGCGAATGATCCCCGCGATGAAGCGGGCCTGCCATTTCGCGCCTGCGAAATTCGCTGCCACAGCCGCTCCGGTCGCGGCGGAGAGATGCTCGCGCGCCGCAACCGGATTCCCGTTCGATGCCAGCAGGCGCGCGAGTTCCAACTGCGCCGCCGCTTCCCACTGCACCCAACGCCCCTGCTGCAATAGCGTGATGGCCTCCTCGTAGTACTTCACCGCCTGCTCGGGATGCTCGCCGCGTTCCAGGCGGGCGAGTTGCGTCAGCACGTCGCTACGATCAGCGGCGCTGCCGGGTGCCAGCAGCGGCAGCAGCAGGTCGCGCGCCGTATCGGCATCGTCATCCAGTTCCGCAACGCGAGCCTTGCCCCGCACCGCCTGGGCACGCAGCGGCGCAAGGTCCTGCCGCGTGGCCGCGACGGTCTGCGCGTCGATCTTCTGAATGGCCTCCGTCAGCGTTCTCCCGGCCTTGCCCAACTGCCTCGCGTCCAGGTAGGCGTTGCTCAGTTGGATCAACCCCCGCACCCATTCGCGCACCGCGACCCTGTTAGCGGCGGGGTTCGCGGCAGAGCCACCGGCGGGCTGCGCGCCCCGCTCCAGTTCCATTGCCGCTTCGAGCGAGGCAACCTCGTTGGCGACGCTGTTGAAACTCCGGTAGCTGGTGGCCAGCGAGCGCAGCGCCTCCACCTGCAGGTACACATTGCCGCTTCGCCGCCCCGCCTCCAGGCGCGCGCTATCCTCCCGCAGCACGCCCTCGATGTCTCCCGCAAGACGGCGGCGCGTGCGCATGGCGAGTTCCGCAAATGGCGCAAGATCCACTGGCATTCCCGGAAATTCCGTGTCGATCCGGCGAGAGAGCGCCAGCGCCTCGGGATATGGCAATACGTTCATCGCATCCAGCACACAGGTCATCAGCAGATGCACGGCCTCGTAATCGAAATCCGCCGCTTTGGTGTCGCCTTGCATCCCTTGCCTGGCCGAGCGGATCGCCTCCAGCGCACCATCGTAGTTCCCCCCATCGAGCCACATCTCCGCCTGCGCCAACAGCGCCTGCGCACGAAAGTAGGCCGGCGCGGCGCGGGCCATGTCCAGAAACCGCGCCACCTCTTGAGCCGCTTCGCTGCTCCGCCGCCGCGTCAATTCCAGCTCCACGATGTCGCGCCAGAGCCGCGCCGCGCGATTCGTGAAGGGCTCCGTGGTGACGGCGCGCGCCTGCTGAAACGCAACCGAGGCCTCTTCCAACCGGCCCAGCGACGTCAGATTTGTAGCCACCGCGGTCCACGCAAGATCCATCGTCTCCGCAACCCCCCGCCTTGCGCTGCAACTCCAGCGCCTGTTGCGAGGCCACAAGCGCAGCCGCGTAATCATGTTCGAAGTTGCGGTAGTGCATACTCTGCACCGAGGCAAAGAGAGAGGCGCGGAAATTCTCGCCCTTGTGCAGGTACAACTCCACCAATCCGGCCGTGGCGCGATGCATCGCGGACCAATCGGCCGTGGAGGCATCCGGCTCCTGCCCTCGCGCCGTGACTGCGGAGAGCAGCGCGATGGCGCGATCCAGCCCCGCAGCCTCGAACAACTTGCCATCGGCCGCGGCATCCAGCTTCAGTTCCGCCGTGAAGCGGCGTCCGGCATCCAGCAAGGCGCGGGAATCGTCGGCCGCTACCAGCAGACAACAACACAGCCCGACAATCCCCCACAGATTCCGCATGGTTGGCCCAGGTCTTCCCTTCTCTGCGACCTAAGTCGGCAGAGGCTGCTAAATCGTGACAGGCGCAGCCGATTAAGAATTGTTTACTTCACGCGGTTCATCATCCTGCCTTCGGATGGGCCGCGCGTGTTGCCGGCGCCGCCCGCGCGACCCGGGTCGCCGAACGGAGCGGCTGTCTCTGCGCCGGTGCGGCCGTCAACAGGTCCGCGGCCTTCTCATCTGCAGCCGCCACTTCGCTTGGCACCGCGAGTTTCTCGTATGCGGCTCCGAGTTTCAGATAGGCCTGGGAGTTCCCCGGCGCCGGCGTAAGCCGGCAATACCATCGTCATCAAGTGAATCATCGTCCCTCGGTGTGCCGGCTGTACTGGAAAGGGAGTAGCCTCCGCCCCGGAGATCGTGACAATGCGCCTTTAAATGGCCGCCGGATTTCTTTGTCACGATTGCGTCCCGGCCGGCGACTTCCAGGCCATGAAACGTCCTGGTAAGGGGAATGGGAGCGGGCAACGTCCCGCAGGGATCATTGGCACCGCCGCGCTGTTGCTGGGACTCTGTCTGGCCCCGCCGCCAGCACAAGCGCAGACCGGACCGGTCGTCAACGGCTTCGGCCTCTGCCTGCAAGTGAACGGCGCGATCGCCTCCGGTTCCCGGCTCCAATCCGCCAACTGCGTCCCGAACGCGCCCAACCAGACCTTCACCCGCACCGCCCTCAATGAACTGCGCATCGCCGGCACCCTCTGCGTCGATGCCTACGGCGGCGGCAAACAGGCCGCCGAAGTCGGCCTCTGGACCTGTCAGAACAGCCTCAATGAACGCTGGGCTCCCAACAACGGCTTCCTCGTCACCGAAAACAACTTCTGCCTCGCCGTCGATGGCGGCAATCGCACCTCCGGCACCCGCATCATTGTCTACAACTGCCTCAACGATCCCAGCCAGAAGTGGACCGGTCCCGCCGCGGCCGCGGTGAAGCCGCCCACCACCACCACCGCACCCGCGCCCGTAACCCAACCCGCCGCCACGCTCGACCCCGGCAACCTCAGTTCCGCCTGCCAGATGCTCTTCGGCCGCGATTGCTCCACCGACGAGAACGCCTACGTGCGCGGCGCTCCCCCCGCCAACTGGGTCAGCCGCGATGCCATCATGGCCTTCCTCCGCGCCCGCGAAGTGGTCTCTTCTCCCGGTATCCGCGATGCCATCGTCACCCGCGCCGTCGATCTCACCTATGGCGCCGGAGCCCAGATCTGCACCGAAGCCTGGACCTATTTCCGCGCCTCCTTCACCACCAACACCAGCAACCCCATCGGCACCAGTTGGAACAGCTTTCAGCAGCTCTACTACTCCATGAACGGCCAGCCCGCCATGCTGCCGGCGGTGATCAACGCGCAGTGCAAGGGCGCCGCGCCGAAAGTGCCGGGCACCGCGTTCGATACCAACGTGGCGCAGAATGCCTGCCAGACCATGTTGGGCCGCGTCTGCCAGGCGGCGGAGACAGCGCAGTTGAGCAGCGGCGTGGGCGGAAACAACCTCGCCGCGATGCAGAACTTCATCCGCGATAGGTGGATCTCCGCCAGCCCCGCATACAAAGACAACGTGATCCTCGCCGCCTATGCCGCCGTAATGGGCGCCGGCAAGAGCATCTGCACCGAAGAGATGACAGACCTGCGCGCCCGCTTCGCCACCACGCCCCAACCCGGAGTCTCCTGGAGCGGCTACAGCACTCTCGCCGCCCCCGCCGGCGGCCAACCCGCCTTGGTGCAGGCGCGCTCGACTCTATGCGTGCCACCCGCGCCGGCGAAGATCAGTTCCGCCACCCTCAGCATGATTGCGAACCAGTACGTCGCCGATTTCGGCCGTCAGCCGACCCCTGCGGAAACCACATATTGGGCCAGCGTGGCGCCAACCGACCCGCGTGTTGCGAGCGCGGCGGCATTTCAGACTAATGACAAGACGTACCTGCAATCCAGCCAGGCTGAGCGGCAGGCACTGATCACACGCGCCTACCAGGCGACCTGGGGCGTAGCCATCCCCGCGAACTCCAAAGAGATGCAGTTCTGGGATCCGATAGTCGCCAAGGGCCAGGTGCTTTACAGCGGCATCAAGCGGGTCAACGACCAGCTCAAGACCGCCAATCCGACCTACAAGCCGGGTCAGGCACCCGCGGCCAAATTGGTCGCGCCGGCAACCTACAGCCTCGCCGGAGTCGAAGACGGAGCCCTGGGCTGGGTGATGTCTCCCCTGCTCGGTACACTCAACTTTGCTTTCACCGTGGTGGCGACGGTTCCCTCTATGAACTACGTAATCGGCCAGTTCAACAGCGATACGGGCATGAACGGCCCACCCCCTCCCGCGCAGGCGAGCCCTTATCCCACGCCGCTGGGACGGCCCGCGATGCGGACTACCGTTGGCAGTATCGCGGATGGGGGCCTCTCCGGCCCGTTCATTATCGCCACGACCAATCACGAAGATCCCACCAGGAGCTTCTGTCTCGATACCCAAAGCTGGGATGCCGGCTCGCCCGTGGTAGCCGTCCCCTGCCATGGCGGCGATTCCCAGTTGTTCATGTTCATCGGCTATCAGATCATGCCGGCGAAGAATGCCAAGAGCCTGACTCTGTGCCTGGACGGCGTCAACAAGCCAAAGCAGTTGTTGCTCAACCAGTGCACGGGTACCAGCAAGACCCAGCAGTGGTACGTCAATACGATTCCGGGCATCAACGGCGCTTCGCTGACCGACGCCTGGACTGCCACGAACCCCAACATGAAATCCAAGGGGCAGATCCAGAACATCGGAAATGGCGGCTGTATCGATCTCGCCAATGGCGCCACCGGGCCGGTAAACCCGGTCATCACGTACGATTGCGCCTCGTGGGGAAACCAGAATCCGCGGCAGTGGAATCAGGTGTGGGGCGCGGGTCACATCATGCAGAGCGGAGGCGCGTACATCTTCTTCCGCTACAATCCTCCTGGGCCCGCGGGCCACGTGGCGTGGGGGCTCCAATTGGCCGATGGGACGTGGGAGGCCGGTGGCTTCGATGGTCCGGAGGCCTCTGCCCTCTTCAACTGGACCCTCGGAATTGTCAACAAGGACGGCGACAACGGCGCCTTCCGCCAGCATTTCCCCACGGAAAAGGCAATGATCGATTTCTTCTCCGTGAACAGCGCCCCAACCGGCAGACCCGGCGCGTTTTTCCACTACGACCGGTATTACCGCTGGCCCTTGACCGGCACCCTCAACACTGCCGCCGTCTTGTCGCTCGAGGCCCAATCCTGGGAGTGGGGGTATGGCGTCTTCGGCAACAACTGCATGGACATCACCTTCAAAATCCTGCGGGCATACGGTTTCAGCTCGCTCCTGGAGCCTTCGCATATCAACGATCTCAAGGAGTTCGCGCCGAAAACCTGGTTCCAGCACGTGCTCAACGGTACCGAGCCGCTATGGCTTCACGGCCCCGTGGCACCGCCTGCGAAATAAACCCGCGGGCGGGCGTAAGCTCCCGCCACCCAACCATCGGGGTCTGGGCGCGACTTGGATATAATTAATGTGTCGGTCTTCCCGTCTCATTGATGCTGTCCTCGCCAGTCCCCTATGTTCGTGCCTACGCCGGAGTTTGACGATCAGGTGATGATCGATCGTATTCTGGCCGGTGACCCCGCCGCCGAAGACGATTTGATCTCCCGCTTCCAGCAGCGGGTGCGAATGTACGTCTCGGTGCGCACCTCGCATCCCGATTACGCCGAAGAGGTCACGCAAGAGACCATGCTGGCCGCGGTCCTGGCCCTACGCGAAGGCAAAGTTCGCGAACCCCAGCATCTGGGCGCATTCATCCTGGGGATCGCGCGCAATCAACTGGCCGATGCCATCCGCAAGCAGGCCCGCCGCAAGACTTCGCAACTGCCCGATGACTACGATTGCCCCGCCCCGGCCAATACGCAGGACCCGGAACTGGTGGAATCCGCCCGTCGGGAAATTGAAGCGCTGGAACCGGGGGACCGGCGCATCCTGTGGCTCACGCTCATCGATGGCTTCAAGCCCGGAGAAGTCGCCGCACAGGTTGGAATGAGCGCCGAACTGGTGCGGCAGCGCAAATCCCGCGCCTTGCGGAAGATCGTGGAACGGCTGCAACCCCTGTCACGATCCCTGCGCCCGGCGCGACTCACGGATGAGACTCCATGACGTGTGAGCAGTTTGATTCCACCGGAACCTACGAGCGTTATCTCGCGGGCACACTCTCTGAACCCGAACGCGATGCGTTTGAGGAGCACTATTTCGCCTGCGATCGTTGCTTTGAGGCGCTCACGATTCTGAAGGCTACGCGCGAAGGGCTGCGCGCCTCAGGAGCGCCAGCACCTGTCACGGCGCATCCCCCGGCACCCCTCGCCATGCCCGCACCCAAGCCGCGCCGCGCCCTCTGGACCGGGATCGGCATCGCGGCCGCCCTCCTGGCCGGTGCGGTGGCCCTGACCAACTTCCATTCCGCGCCGCCTGTGCCCAAAACCGCGCGAGTCCCCGCATCCGGAGCGCCGTCTGCGGCCTTCGAACTGGAAGCGCGCATGGATCCCCCCGCCTGGGTGCCGCAAGTGCTGCGCGGCGCCGAATTGGCTTCGTTCCAACGTTTTCAACAGGCAATGGCCCCCTACGCCGCGCACGATTATGCCGATGTCTCCACCGGCCTCCGTAGCGTACTGGAAGCCGACCCGTCTTCCCTGGACGCCCGTTATTTCCTGGGCATCTGCGAGTTGCTCACGGGAAATCTGGAGCCGGGAATCGCGGAACTCCGCTCCGTCATCGCCACCGGTAGTGCCTCGCCCTACCTCGAAGAGGCGCATTTCTATCTCGGCAAAGCCCTGCTCCGGCAAGGCAAACTCTCCGAAGCTCGCAAACAATTCGAATGGGTGGCCGGCCAGGCGGGCGACCTGCGGGATAACGCCGCCGCGATCCTGAACCGGCTTCCACTGCCGTGAGCGTCTTCGGCCCGGCATTCCGGCGCATCCTCCTCGCCGCCACACTGGCAGCCCTGTCTGTGCTCGCTCAGGCGCCCACCGGGGATTCGCTGCTCGAGCGCGCCGCCGCCCAGCGCCAGGCTGGCGAGTATCAGGCGGAACTCGCCACCCTTCGCGAGGCCCTCCGGTGGGTGGAATCACAATCCGGCGCCGATTCCCCGAACACCGCCGCCACCCTGCTCCGCCTCGCCGACGTGCAAATGCTTCTGGGCGGCTTCCCGGAAGGCTTCGACCTCGCTACCCGCGCCCTGCGCATCTACGAAGCCGGCGCCGGGCCAGACTCGCCCGGCGCCGCCAAAGCCCTGCAATCCCTCGGCGCCAATCGCACCGCCGCCGCCGACTATGCCGCCGGACAGCCGTTCTATGAACGCGCCCTCTCCATCCAGGAGCGCACCGCGCCGGATTCGCTCGCCCTGGCCGACTTACTCAATCAGTACGGCTTTCACCTTCTCCGCCTCGGGGAGTACGCGCGCGCCAAACTGACCGAAGAGCGCGCAATCGCCATCTATGACCGGCATCCCGCCGGTCCCGATACCCTCGCCGGCAGTGCCCTGCGGGTTCTGGCTCAGGTGCT
>CAIRBY010000750.1 GCA_903876865.1 uncultured Acidobacteriia bacterium | reverse complement strand
GCCTCACTTCCGGCCAGCCTCACTTCCGGCCAGCCTCACTTCCGGCCAGCCTCACTTCCGGCCAGCCTCACTTCCGGCCAGCCTCACTTCCGGCCAGCCTCACTTCCGGCCAGCCTCACTTCCGGCCAGTGATAAGATGACCCTCACGTGACCACTCTACACTCCGGCGCAAGCGATCATCCCGTGAGCGATCACCGCGCCGCACTCCTGGCAGGATATCTCGGCTGGACCCTCGACGCGTTCGATTTTTTCCTGGTGGTCTTCTGCCTCACCGCGATCGGGCGCGAGTTTCATCAGTCCGACGCCCACATGGCGCTGGCCATCACCATCACACTCGCCTTCCGTCCGCTCGGCGCGATCCTGTTTGGCCTGCTCGCGGATCGCTACGGGCGCCGCCTGCCTCTGATGCTGGACCTCGTCTTCTATTCGATCGTGGAAGTGCTCAGCGGCCTCGCGCCTACCTTCACGACGTTCCTGATTCTACGCGCGCTCTTCGGCATCGGGATGGGGGGCGAGTGGGGAGTCGGGGCGTCGCTGGCGATGGAAAAAGTGCCACCGCGGCTGCGCGGGCTGCTCTCCGGATTCCTGCAGCAGGGCTACGCTACAGGCTACCTGCTCGCGGCAATTTGCTACTTCCTCGTCTTCCCGCGCTATGGCTGGCGGCCCTTGTTTTTCCTCGGCGGCCTGCCGGCGCTGCTCGCGCTCTTCGTCCGTTTCCGCGTGAAGGAGTCGGAAGTCTGGGAGAGGACGAAGCACGAAAGCTGGGCCCATCTGGGCCGCGCCCTCGTCTCGCATTGGAGGCTCTTTCTCTACCTGGTGCTGCTGATGACAGCGATGAACTTCGCGGCCCACGGCACGCAGGACATGTACCCGACCTTCCTGGAACGGCAGTGGCACTTCGGTGTCACCGGGCGCGCGGCGGTGACAGCCTGTTCGATGCTCGGGGCGATCGCTGGCGGCACGCTGGTAGGCTGGCTCTCTGACAAATTCGGTCGCCGCCGCGCCATGATCGGGGCGCTGTTGCTGGCCACGCTGGTGGTGCCGCTCTGGGCCTTTGCGCCCTCCATTCCGCTGCTCGTGCTGGGTGCGTTCCTGATGCAGTTTCTGGTGCAGGGCGCATGGGGCGTGATCCCCGCCCACCTCGCCGAACTCTCGCCGGATTCGGTGCGCGGATTTCTGCCCGGCTTCGGCTATCAGTGCGGGGTGCTGCTGGCTAGCTCCGTGACGTACATCGAAGCCGTCTTCGCGCACCGGACAAGTTATGCGATTGCGATGGCATCGACGGCGGCGGTGGTGTTCCTGCTGGCCGCCGCTGCCACGGCGGCGGGGAAAGAGCGCCGCGGTGCGCGCTTTGGGGAAGGTTGAAGTGCAGGGCTGCAGCGCGCCTTACCCGTGCATTTCCCGCTTTCGCCCGCTGTGATTTATATTGAGCTTGTGCCGCACCCTCAATCTGCCGCCATTGCCGCGAGCGACTGGTTCCGTGCCGGATGAAGACTCCCCTCACGCGCGATCCGGCCGGCATTCGTACCGCGATTGAGGCCTTCCTG
>CAIRBY010000749.1 GCA_903876865.1 uncultured Acidobacteriia bacterium | reverse complement strand
TATACGCAGGCGGAGGTGGTGTGGGCGGCGCGCGAAGAGATGGCGTGCACCGTGGAAGACATTCTGGCGCGGCGCACGCGGGCGCTGTTTTTGAACGCGCGCGCGGCGCTGGAGATGGCGCCCGCGGTGGCGGCTCTGTTGGCCAACGAGCTTGGCCGCGACGAGCAGTGGGCGAAGGCGCAGGTGGAGGAGTTTAGTCTCCTTGCGAACCGGTATCTGCCACGGCCTCTGGCGCAATAGACTTTACCGCATAGCGCGGGCCGGCCTGGAAATCGCTGTGGCGGGCTTCGCCATCGCGTCCGTGCCACTGCGTGAAGCTCTCGCGCACGATGCGGATGAGGCTGGAGCGGTTGGCCGCGATCAGCTTGAGCCATCCCCACGCGCCCTTCTGCGGGAAGTAGATGCCGCGGAAAAACATGCGCGCGGCGAAGTGGCTGATCTTGTACGGCACCGGTTCATCGGCGATGGAATCGAGCGCACGCTTGGTGGCCGCGGGGCTGTAGGCTTCGGTCCACGCGGCGCGGACGTTCTCCTGCACCTCGGGGATGCTCATCTTCAGCGGCGTATGCGCCATGCGGAAGGGCGCGAATTCCAGCCAGTGCTTGGGCCGCGTGAGGCGTCCCTCTTTCATCAGGCGATCGTAGAGGGGGGTAGCGGGGAAAGGCGTGATCTGGCCGAACACGGGCAGGACCGGAGGCCATTCCCGCATCGCCGCGAGCGTGCGGTCGCTGACGCCGGCGGTATCGTTATCCAGCCCGAAGATGAAGCTGGTGATGCAGTAGATGTTGCGCTTGGCCAGGCGCTCCAGCACCGCGGTGTATTCGCCGGGCTTGTTGAAGCTCTTATTGACGCTGGCGAGGTTGGCGGGGTCGAGCGACTCCATGCCGATGAAGATCCACTTGCCGCCCGATTCCGCGATCAGATCGACGAGTTCTTCGTCCTTCAGCAGATTGGCGCTGATCTGTCCCACCCACGAGGTCTGCGCCCCGGCGGCGATGATGTCGCGGAGCAGGGACTTGGTGCGCTTCACGTTGATGGCGAAATTGTCGTCCACGAAGAAGACGGCGATCTTGCCCTTGGTGGTGCGCGAGCGCGCCTTCAGCGTGAGCAGTTCCTGGACGATGCTCTCATTCGTACGGAAGCGGATGGAATCGCCGAAGAAGCCGGTGACGGTGCAGAATTCGCAGCCGTAGGGGCAGCCGCGGCCGCTTTCGATGGGGATGATGTGGAACGTCTCCCACTCCTGCTTATAGTGCTGCATGACGCGCCGCAGCAGGCTGGGAATGCGGTTGAACTGATCCAGGTCGAGCCGGTCCCAGGGGATCTGGGGATAATCCTGTAACGTGGGCTTCTGTTCCTGGCCGAAGGCGTCGGTGGGCGTGTAGACCTCTTTGAGGGTGCCGCGGGCCGCGTCTTCCACAATTTTGGGCCAGGTCTGATCGGCTTCGCCGAGCGCGATGGCATCGGCGTGGCGCGGACCGCCATCGCGGCCGAGAGCTTCATCCGGACATTCGGTCACGTGCGGACCGCCCATCACCACGGGCACTCCGGCTGCGCGCAGGGCATCGGCCACGCGATACGCTTTGGCGACCATGCGGGTCATGGCGCCGATGCCGACGAGGCCGACTTTCTGATCCAGGGCGTATTGCACCAGTTCGGGATCGGTCATCGGGTGGG
>CAIRBY010000748.1 GCA_903876865.1 uncultured Acidobacteriia bacterium | reverse complement strand
GAGCAGGCTCGAGGTGGATTGCGTTCCGGCGTTCACGTAGAGTTCGGAATCGCCCAGGAAACCGCGCCGCGCCGAACCCTGGTACTGCGTCACGTTCTGGAAGAGCGAGCCGAACTGGGTGCCGCCGGTGGTGGCCTCAAGAATGTTCGATTGCTGCTCCTGGCGGTGGAGGAAGGCATCGAAGATCCACCCGGCGGCCTGATATTGGCCGTCTACGTTGACATGATTACCGTGTGAATTGTAATCCGGAATCTCGGCAATGCCGGATTTCGAATTGGTGCTGGAGGTGCCCCAATCGATGGTGACGGAGGGCAGTTTCCTGAATTTCAATTCCAGTGTGACGCCGAGATCTTTGTTGCGGTTCTTCAGGGAATAGCCGGACACCTGGGAGAGCCCTCCGAAGTAGACATCCTCCACCTGAATATTGGAGTAGCGGAAGGTGAGCGGAATCAGTCTGCGCAGGAAGGTGGAGCGGAAGCGAATGCCGTTGCCGCCCTGGAAACCGGCCTCGCTGGCCTGCGGTCCCAGATTCAGTTCGGGTTCGGCGGAGAAGTTCAGGAAGTCCGCGGATTTGTAGAAGCCGGTGATTTCGAAGCGCGCTCCGATGGGTACGAAGTTGAGCGATTGGTTGGCTTCGCCGCGCGTGGTGGTGCTATAGAATCCGGTCGAGACCGTGCCCTGCACACTCAGCGGCTGCTCCTGAGCGTACAGCGAGTGCGCGAGCGCCAGCAGCGGCAGGAACATGGTCACGTTCCTAACTACGCCTGGCGTGCCGAGCATTCGATTGTCCCTCATTCGGTATTCCGTCATTCCGGCTATGAATTCGCGGTGGGCCCGGATGGTGACCGGCCCACCGCTTGGTCAACGATGAATTAACGACTAAGCGACTACAGGTGGCAGGTGGTGCAATGCGCCGTATTGTTGGCCTGGCGCAGGTAGTTGGTATAGACGTTGCTGTGCGGATCGTGACAGGTGGCACACTGGACCGAGTTGGTCGCCCCATACAACGGGAGCGCCGCGGCTACGGTAGCGACTGACTGCAACGAAGTGTTCTTGGTTGGATCGTAGGGCAGATTGACGGGGTGGTCGTTGGTCAATCCCAACGACTCGTATGCGGTCCCGCCGAATGCGGCCTTGGATCCTACCATGTTGGCGTTCTTCATGGCCGGAGAGAAAGAAGAGGTAACTCCGTCATGGCAGCTCAGGCACAGCAGGGAATACATGCGGACATCGGTGGATGTGGTGAGGGCGCTGCCGCCCAGTTCCACCGCTTTGTTCGCCATGGTGGCCGAGTCGTAAACACCAAAGGTGTTCGCGGCGGCCGGGAAGGATCTGGCCCACAGCAGGATCAACCCGGTACCCTGGGTGCCTCCGTTGGCGCTGGAGCCGTTGTGAGGCGCGTGGCAGGATTTGCAGCCATTGCCCCCGATATCGTGTGACGTTCCGGCCAGCCCTGTTTTCGGCAGGTTGGGAGCGCCGGCGGACAGGATCGACACACTGGCCAACCCGATCAGGGTGGTCAACGTTGTGATTCTCAGTTTCATTGTCTTCTCCTCAGAAGTGTTTTCAGTGTTTGGTCAGGTGGCCCGCTCTTGCGTGCGTCGCGCGGCGGCCACTCGGTAGGTTGTGCCGGATATTAGTGCGCGTCACCTCCTTGCTTTTGGGAAGGTGCGGCCTGCTGCGCCAGATATTGAAAGACCTGGATCCGGCCCTGAAACATCTCGGTCGTATAGATTTGGTCTTCGCTGCTGATATGCAGGCCGGCCACCAGGGAAAACTCGCCGGGCGCCTTGCCCAACGAACCCACGGCCAGAAGCGGCTGCCCCTGGGGAGTGAGAATCTGAAAATTGTTGAACTCGGCGTCGGCCACATAGACATGGCCTTCGGAATCCACCGCAATGCCCTTGGGACGGATGAATTCGCCGGGGCGATCGCCCTGCGCACCGAAGGCGCGCACGAATTTGCCGTTGGGATCGAAGACCTGCACGCGGCAGTTGAGCGTGTCGGCGACATACAACAGACCCTGGCGGTCGAGGGCTACGTTCGTCGGTCCGAAGAACGTGCCGTTCAGCTTCTCGCCGGCCTTCGCGGGGGCTCCGATGTAGCTCACGAACTTGAGCGTGGTGGCATCGAAGGCCGCGATGCGGGCTTCTTTTGCGTCCGCCACATAGAGCCGGTTGCGCTGGCGATCGAGCGCAATGCCTCCGGGGCGTCCGAGCGAACTGGTGCCGAAGTGAGCGATGGCTTCGCCGCTTGGGCTGAAGCAAACCACCGAGTGCAGTTCCGCATCGGAGACGAAGAGGCGCCCTTCGTTATCCACGGCTACGCCTACCGGCATGAGGAGCGGCACGCGTCCGTTGCCCGAGCGCTGCTCCACGGTGCGCGCGGCGGGGTCGATAACAAACACCGTCTTCAACTCGGTATCGGCGGCGTAGATGCGTCCCCGTTTGTCCGTGGTGATGCCGTAGGGCTTGCGCAGTTCCAGCTTCTCGTCGATGGTCTTGGCGCCGGAGAGTTTGTCGATCCACCCCTGCTTCTTCACCACTGGCTTCTTCACCTTCGCCATGTCGGCGTATTCGGCAAGCCAGCGCACGCGCGGCGGGTCGGGCGGCATGGGCCAGATCAGTTCAAGCGGACGCGCCGGCGCCGCGGCCACTTCTTTCTTCGCGGCTGCCTTCTGCGCGGCCGCTTCCTGGACAACTGCCGGAGCTGCGCCGCCGAGCAGGAAGAGTGCGGTGGTAAATTGCCGCCGTGTGGGCTGGTTCATGTTTCACTCGTTTCGTCAATCTGGGAGACAACACTATGGGTCGGCAAAGATCGCAAAAATAGAGCTCGCGGGATATATTTTTCGAAGTGTTTCTCACCCACTATCTTTTGCAGGGGAGCTGTGTGTTTTATCGCTCGAGAAGCTGACTTTGGTTAACGCGTGGCGGATTACTTTCGTTTCCGGGTACTCGCATGGATTGTATTTGCCGGGTGTTTCTGCGTGCCGATGAGGGCGCAGATATCGCCGGGCCCGCTTTCGCTTGCGCACCAGCAATTGGAAGGTGTAGGCAAGTGTTCTTCCTGCCACGAACTCGGCGCGGGGGAGCGTGTCTTCAAGTGCCTGAGCTGCCATAGCGAGATCAAGCGAAGGATCGAAACTCATAACGGCATGCACGCCCGCGCCTATCGGGGAGCGCAGGGCCAGACCGAATGCGCGAAATGCCACATGGAACATAACGGGCAGAATTTCGCACTCACGCGCCTGGACCGCAGTCAGTTCGACCATCAGGCGCAGACTGGTTTCGCGCTGGAGGGAAAACATCGCGCGCAGAAATGCGAGAGCTGTCACAACGCCGGCAAGATTGCGGCGGGCGCGCGCGACGAAATCAAGATCAAGAATCTGAACCGCACGTTTCTGGGACTGCGGCGGGAGTGTACCGCCTGTCATCAGGACCAGCACAAGGGACAACTCGGCGCCGATTGCACGCGCTGCCACTCACCGGCAGGATGGAGTCCGGCATCCGGCTTCAACCATTCGCGCACGCGCTTTTCACTCACCGGTCAACACCAGACGCTGGCGTGCCAGAAGTGCCATACCCCGGCGCCGGGTGAGAAGATCGGCGCCTTCAAGGCCATCGCGGTGGCCGGTTGCCAGAGTTGCCATAACGATCCGCACAAAGGCGGCTTTCAGGAGGCGTTCGCGGAGCACCGTGCGCGCGCAGCCTGCGAGAACTGCCACAACACCGGCGGCTGGAAGAATAACCATCCGGGCAGCGGGTTCGATCATAGCGCCACGAAATTCGCGCTCGCGGGCAAGCATGCGGCGCAGGCCTGCTCCGCGTGTCACAAGGGCAGCGATTTCCACCGTCCCATCGCACACGCGCGCTGCATGGATTGCCACAAGGACCAACACGCGGGACAGTTCGCCGCCCGGGCGGCCGGAGCGGATTGCGCGGCCTGTCACAGCGAGAGCGGCTTCAAGCCTACGCGCTTCGACCGCGCTGCGCACTCCGGCAGCGCCTTTCCGCTGGAGGGCAGGCACGCCGAGGCGAAGTGCGAGCAGTGCCACAAGCCGGAGGGCGCTGCCACGGTGTATAAGACGGGCAAGCTGGTTTGCTCCGCGTGCCACGCGGATAAGCATGGCGGGCAATTCGGCGGGGCGCCTTACAATAATCGCTGCGAGCTTTGTCACACGGTAGCGGGCTTCCGGCCCGACACCTTCTCTATTGACCGTCACGCCACCACGCAGTTTCCGCTCGCCGGAAAGCACATCGCGGTGGCATGCCGCGACTGCCACAAACCGTTAGACGAATCACGCCAGTTTCATTTCGCATCGAAGAGCTGCAACAGCTGCCACACCGACCCGCACCAGACGAAACTGGCCTGCGAGACCTGCCACACAGTGCGGGAGTTCAAGCCCGCGGGCGCGTACGATCACTCCGCCGCCGGCTTCCCGCTGGAGGGCGGTCATGCCAAGGCCACTTGTGTCCAATGCCACCGGCCCGCGCCATCCACGGGAGCGGTCGCGGCCAAAGCGCCGGTGTTCGCGAACACTTCCAAGCAATGCTCGGCGTGCCACGCCGCGAAGGATGCGCATGGCGGGCAGTTCGAGAGCGGCACGCGCCGCGAGGAGTGCTCCTTCTGCCATGTGACGGCGCGATGGAGCGGGGCCGATTTTGAACATGACCGGGCGCGTTTCGCGCTCGATGTCGCACACCGCCGCGTCGCGTGTGAGAAGTGCCACAAACTGCAGAAGGAGGTTTCGGGGAAGACGGTTCGCGTCTACCGCGGCACCGCCTCGGAATGTGTGCAGTGTCACTGAGCGAACGCGGGAGGGAATAGCGATGGCGACGTTGAGTGCAGCTCCAGTAAAGGTCGCGCCGAAGGCGCAGGTCCGCGTTTCACGGGGAGAGGCGCTGCATCTGACGCTGTTGTCTCTGGCGGCCTGTGCCGCGCTGGGCCTGCTTCTATACCTGGCGCTGCATGGCTACTCCTATTATTCACTGGGTCGGGAAGACCGGCCGCTCTCCCCGTTGCACGCTCAATTGCGATCCAGCGGCGTGGTCGGACTGCGGCTCGGGTTCCTGAGCGTGGGGCTGTTCGGGCTGCTCTTTCTCTATCCGCTGCGCAAGCGCTGGAAGTGGCTGTCCCGTATCGGCAGCACGCGGCGCTGGCTCAACTTTCACGTGCTGCTGGGGATCACAACGCCGTTGGTGGTGACGTTCCACACCAGTTTCCGCATGCACGGCCTGGCGGGACTGGCCTATTGGACCATGGTGGCGGTCGCGCTCAGCGGCTTCGTAGGAAGGTACGTTTACGCGAAGATCCCGCGCACGCGCGGCGCTGCCGAACTGAGCATGCAGGAATTGCAGGAGGAAGCTGAGACGCTTACCGCGAAGTTGCGGGAGCAGCCGTTCTTTCGGGAAGAGGACCTCGCGCCGCTCCTCTGCGTTCCCTCCGCCCACCAGATCCGAAGGATGAGTCCTCTGGCCGGACTCTGGCTCATGCTGCGTCTGGACTTGGCGCGGCCCCTGCTGGTGAGCCGCCTGCGCCGGCGCGCGCTCGGCGGAACGCAGCGGATCGCCACACTCGGCGGTCTGCTGGCTTCGCACGATAGTGGGCTCGAATCGGTAGTCTCCACCCTGCGCCGCCAATCCCGCCTGCGCCTCTCGATCGCATTTCTGGAGCGCACGGAGCGGCTCTTCCATCTGTGGCACGTGATCCACCGGCCGTTCAGTATTTCATTTGTGTTCTTGATCGCGGTGCATATTGCCGTGGCGATGTCTATGGGGGTCTGGTCATGGCGGATTCACTAATCTTTTACGGATTCTACGGGCTGATTCTGGCGCTGCCTCTGGTGCTGTATCTCCGCTTTCAGGTGCGGCGCGAGGCGCGCGCACGCGATGCGGCGGCCAACGGCACGGTATTCAGCGAGGGGCCGCTCGGGCAGCATCCGCACATTGACATCACCAACTGCATTGGCTGCCAGATCTGCACGTCAGTGTGCCCGGAAGGCAACGTGCTCGGCATGGTGGGTGGCAAGGCGGCGCTGGTGAAGCCGCACCGCTGCATCGGGCACGGGTTGTGCGCGGAGGCGTGTCCGGTGGGGGCGATCCAACTGGTTCACGGCGCGCCCGGGTTGAGTGCCAACCTGCCGCACCTCACGCCTGAACTCGAGACCAGCGTCGAGAACTTATTTATCGCGGGCGAACTCGGCGGACTGGCGCTGATCAAGAACGCGGTCAACCACGGGCGTGATTGCATTGACACCATCGCCGAGCGGCGGGCGACCGGTCGCGGCGGCTCCGCGGAGGAGGACGTGTATGACGTCGCCATCGTCGGCGCCGGACCGGCCGGAATCAGCGCCACGCTGCGTGCAATCGAACGCGGGTTGCGCTACATCACGCTCGAGCGGGAAGCAGTCGGAGGCAGCGTCTCCAAGTATCCGCGTCAGAAAGTGGTGATGACGAGCCCGGTGGAATTCCCGCTCGCCGGAGCGTTTCGCAAGACGCAACTCTCCAAAGAGAATCTGCTCGCGTTTTGGAAAACAATCTGCGACCGCGAGGATTTTCGGGTGGAAGTGGGCGAAACCGTCGAGAGCATTTATAAAGATCCGGACGGTGCCTTCACCGTGCGCACCGCGTCTCTGCAGTGCCGCGCGCGCGCCGTGGTGCTGGCGATGGGACGGGCCGGCACGCCACGCAAACTCGGTGTGATGGGGGAGGATCTGCCCAAGGTGATGTACCGCCTGATCGAGGCCGATCATTACGTGAATCAGCGGATTCTGGTGGTGGGCGGGGGCGATAGCGCCGTGGAAGCCGCGCTCGGGCTCGCAGTGCAGCGCGGCAATCGCGTCACGCTCTCTTACCGCGGGGGTGAATTCACCCGGATCAAGGAGCGGAACGTCGAGCGGCTGCGGGAGGCTCGGCGAGCGGGGCAGTTGGAAGTGATGCTCAATTCCGTACCGGTGGAGTTCCGGGAGACGAGCGTGCTGCTGCGCACCGGGGACGACGTACGCGAGATCCCCAACGACTATGTGTGGATCTTCGCCGGCGGCGTGGCGCCGAACGATTTCCTGAAGAAGATCGGGATCGAGTTCGGTCCGAAGGATCTGACGGCGGAAGCGGCTGGAGAGGCAAGCGTGGGCGAGCCGGCCGGGCGGTACTGAGTCGGGTGCTCCACCGATTGGCGGCGCGGTAATGCAAAGGTCCGGGACCGGTCGCGCGGGCGACGTGGCGGCCTAGCCGGCGCCGCTGCCGGTCTGCTCCGATCCCGCTCTTTTCTGTTGACAGGCAACGGGCCGGAGGCTACAATCCTGTTAGTTTGTGCACACGTGTGCAGATTTTGTGTGCAAGAGGAAACGGGCCAAAATTTTGTTAGGGGCAAAATCCATGAAGATTTCGCGATATCTCTTCCTTTTTGCAGTGTTGGTCTCAGCACTGCCCACCGCCGCTCTGGCGCAATTCGAAACAGCTACAGTCCTGGGAACCGTCAAAGACGGTACTGGCGCTGTCCTCATCGGGAGCAAGGTCTCACTGCAAAACGTGAAAACCGGCGTCTCCGCAACCACTCAATCCAACGAAGCCGGCAACTTTGATTTTCTCGCCGTGCAGATCGGCACTTACCGCATCAAAGCCGAATCGGCTGGTTTCAAGACCGGCATTTCGGCCGATTTCACGGTCGATGTGAGCGCGCGCCAGAGAGTCGACCTGACCCTGGAAGTGGGCGATGTGACGCAGAGCGTGGCGGTAAAGGATACCGTGGCGATGCTCGAAACCGATTCGAGCGACCGCGGTCAGGTGATCAACAACGCTACCGTGGTGAACCTGCCGCTGAACGGACGCAACTACTCCGATCTCGCGCTGCTGGCTCCGGGCGTCCGCAAGTCCTTCCTAGGCATGGACCCCAACAACAGCAACTTCCGCGAAGGCTCCTTCAACGTCAACGGACAGCGCAGCGCGTTTAACAATTTTCAGGTGGACGGCGTGGATAACAACGCCTACAACACCAGCAACCAGGGCTACTCCAACCAGGCGATTCAGCTCAGCCCGGACGCGGTTTCGGAATTCAAGGTGCAGACCGATAATTTCAGCGCGGAATACGGACGCGCCGGCGGCGCCATCATCAACGTATCTTTGAAGAGCGGGACCAACCAGTTTCACGGCGCGCTGTGGGAGTTCCTGCGCAACACGGATCTGAACGCGGTGGGCTACTTCAAGCCCGCCAACGGTAAGCCGGTCTTCCAGCAGAATCAGTTCGGCGGCGCATTCGGCGGCCGCGTGATCAAAAACAAGACCTTCTTCTTCGCGGATTTCGAAGCGCTCCGCCGCAAGACAGCGACCCTGGCGTACCTGACGGTGCCCACCCTGGCGCAGCGCGGCGGCAATTTCGGACAGGCGATCAAGAACCCGTACACGGGTGAGATTTATCCCAACGGCGTGATTCCGCAGTCTGTGATCACCCCGTTCGCGGCCAAGGTCTTCAGCCTGCTGCCCCCGCCCACGACCAGCGGCACCTCCAACAACTATCAGGCGCTGCCCAACGTTCCGAGCGTAGAGAACAAGGGCGATGCTCGCGTGGACCACTACTTCAACAGCACGGTAAACGCCTACTTCCGCTACAGCCACCGCGAGTTCAACCAGACCGACAATCCGCAGATCCCGCTGCCGCTCGGTTCGGATTCGAGCAACGGTTTCGTGAACATCATCAACAAGCAGATCGCCGGCGGCGTGACCTATACGGTGAGCCCGCGGTCGCTGCTGGAGTTCCGCCTGGGTTACACCAAATCGACGGGCGGAAAATGGCCGATCCAACTCGGCATGCCGAATATGCAGGAGGCTTACGGCATCCCGGGCTTGCCGAGCGATGCGAGCGTGAGCGGTGGTTTGAACACGCAGGCGATCGGTGGCTACCTCAACCTGGGACGCCGCAGCAGCACTCCACAGTTCCAGAATCCGACGGTGATCAACCCGAAGGTGAACTTCACGCACATGTTCGCGCAGCACTCCCTGAAGCTGGGTTACGAATGGCAGCACATCGATACCGCGGTGCTGGATTTCAGCCCGCAGTACGGGCAGGATAGCTACAGCGGCCAGTACAGCGCACCGACCGGAGCCTCTTCCAACAACATCTACAACGTGGCAGATTTCCTGTTGGGCGCGCGCAGTTCGTACGCTCTCACCAACGTCTTCGTTGCCCAATACCGGCAGCGGATGAACTTCTTCTACGTGCAGGACGATTGGAAGGTCTCAAGCAAGCTGACCCTCAACCTGGGAGTGCGCTACGAATACGCCACGCCGCAGTTTGAAGACGGCAACCACCTGGCGAACTTCGTGCCCGGCAACCCCGGCAAGATGATCACCGCCTCGGGCGGCGATATGTACAACCGCGCGCTGGTGCACCCGGACAAAAACAACTGGGCGCCGCGCCTCGGACTGGCCTACACGTTGACGCCGAAGACGGTGATCCGCAGCGGTTACGGCGTGAGCTACATCCACTTCAACCGCGCCGGCGGCGAGAACCTGCTGGCTTATAATCCGCCCTCGGTGATCACGATCAGCATCAATAACCCGGATCCTTCGAAGTCCCCCCTCTGCGCGCAGGACGTGGCCAATTCCAATTGCTTCCGCCCGACCGCGATGGGCTACACTTCCAGCATCCTGGACCCGACCCGTATTGATTACACCAGCACCTCGCTGCGCTACACTCCGCCCGACACGCGCACCGGCTACGTGCAGAGCTGGCACTTCACGGCGCAGCGCCAGTTGGCGAAAGACCTGCTGTTCGAGGTTGCCTATGTAGGTAACCATGGTGTGAAGCTCATGACCCTCGGCGACGTGAATCAGGCGCGTCCGCAGGCTCCGAACGAGAACTCGACGCTCAACGCGCGCCGCCCCTACCTGGGTTTCGGCGACATCGAAATCTCTTACGGTGTCGGCTACGACATGTATCACGCGCTGCAGACCAAACTGGAAAAGCGCTTCAACGGAGGCCTCTACTTCCTCAACTCGTTCACCTGGTCGAAGCTGATCGATAACGCGAGCGGACACCTGGAAGCCAACAACGGCGACAATTCCCGCATCAACTACCTCGACCCGAAATACAACAAGGGCGTGGGCAGCTACAATCAGCCCGTCAATAACACCACGACTCTGGTTTACGCCATCCCTTACGGCAAAGGGCGCAAGTTCGGCGCCACCGCCAACCCGATCGTGAACGCAGTCATCGGCGGCTGGCAGACCACGGTAATCAACACCATGTCGAGCGGCATGCCGGTCAACATCAACTACAGCCCGGCCTCGCGTTACTCCGTCAGCGGCTACCCGACCTACCGGCCGAGCGTGATCGGGGATCCGATGGCGCCGCTCGAACAGCGCAACATCGACAACTACTTCAACAAAGCGAACGTAGTCATCCCGGTGGATCCGCTCAACCCGAATCCGTTCGGCAACATCGGGCGCAACACGGTGCGCAGCTACGCCATCTACCAGACGGATATCGGTCTGCACAAGGATTTCCCGCTCTGGTCTGAAGTACGCAAGCTCCAATTCCGCACGGAGTTCTTTAACATCATGAACAAGACGAACTTCCAGGCGCCGAATTCCACTTCCAGCAGCAGCGCGTTCGGGACCATTCGCAGCACGTTCCCGGCGCGCGTGATTCAAATGGCGATGAAGATCGTGTTCTAGAGGACCCTTCGTGGACACACGCAACCCTAGTCCGCTTGCCCGTGCGAAGCCCGTTTCGATTAAGGACATCGCACGAATGGCAGGAGTGACCCACTCCACCGTTTCCCGCGCGCTGCACAACAGCCCGCTGATCAACCGGGAAACGGTGGAGCGGATTCAGCGGATCGCCGCGGAAGCTGGATACTGTTCCAGCGCCGCGGCCCGCAGCCTGGTGACCCGGCGCAGCGACACCGTCGGGGTCGTGGTCACCAACATTGCCGATCCCTTCGTTGCCGGCGTGGTCAGCGGCATCGAAGAGACGGCGGATCAACATGGATTCTCGGTCCTGATCGCGAATTCCAACGCCGAGCCGGAGCGCGAAGTCCGTGTGGCCCGCAAATTCGAGGAGCGCCGCGTGGACGGAATCATCGTGACCTCCTCGCGGGTGGGCGCTCAGTACGTGCCTCTGCTCTCGCAGATGCAGGTGCCGATCGTGCTGCTCAACAACCAGCATCCGAGCCAGTTCGCGCACTCGGTGATGATCGCCAATACGCAGGCGAGCCTGGATGTGACGCGCCACCTGATCGGGCTTGGCCACAGCCGCATCGCCTACCTCGGCGACCGGTACGGGCATCAATCCGATACGGAGCGCTTCTCCGGCTACCTGCAGGCGCTGGAAGCGGCCGGGCTGCACTTCGAGCCTGAACTCGCCGTGCACGGAGACGGCAAGGCCGAGGGAGCGGCGGCGGCGATTTCCGCACTGCTGGCGCTTGCCGATCCACCGACGGCGATCTTCTGCTACAACGACATGTCGGCACTGGGGGCGATCCGGGCGATCCGCGACCACGGCCTTCGCATTCCCACCGATATTTCCATCGTCGGCTTCGACGATCTGTATATCAGCCAGTATCTCGATCCGCCGCTGACAACGGTCCGCCAGCCCATGCCGCAGATGGGCCGGATGGCGATGGAGACGCTGCTGCGGATTTTTGCCGGCGGCGACGCGGAGTACGATCTCAAAGTCCCCGGGGAATTGATCGTGCGCGGTTCCACCGCGCCTCCACTTATCCCCCGCCTTACCTCACCCCCGAAATTGTTACGCAAGGAGAACCATGAGTGAACTGTTGATCCACGCGGATGCATTCACCGACCGCATTGAGAGTTTCGGCTACGAATACCTCTCGTTTCAGTCGCGAAAGATGACGGCCGGCAGCCGGTACGCGGCCGCCACTGGGTCGCACGAACTGGCGATTGTGGTGCTCGGCGGCATCTGCTCCGTGAGCACCGCAGTTGCCTCCTTCCAGCGCATCGGCGGACGCCGCAACGTCTTCGACGGCCTGCCTTACACCGTTTACGTACCGGTGGCGACGGAGTTTTCCATCCTCGCCGAGAGCGATTGCGACCTGGCCTTCTGCTACTGCCGCGCCGAAGATGCGCACCCCGCCCGCCTGGTCACGCCCGATGACGTGCGCGTGGAGATCCGCGGCGGCGAGAACGCGACCCGCCAGATCAACCACATGATTTCCCCCAACTTCCCGGCTCACCGCCTGCTGATTTGCGAGGTCTTCACACCCGCCGGCAACTGGTCCAGCTATCCGCCGCACAAGCACGACGTGCACAACCCGCCCGGCGAAGTGGATCTGGAAGAGATCTACTACTACCGCATCGACCGCCCGGAAGGCTACGCGATTCAGAAGGTCTACACGGCGGACCGGCGCATCGATGAGACGCTCACCGTGCGCGATGGAGAACTGGTGCTGATCCCGGAAGGCTACCACCCGGTGGTCGCGGCGCACGGCTACAACGTGTATTATCTGAACGCGCTGGCCGGTTCCGCGCGCTCCATGGCGGCGTCCGACGATCCGGATTACGCCTGGGTTCGCGCCGAGTGGAAGGTGCAGGATCCGCGCCTGCCGATGGTGAAGAGGTGAATTCCATGGACGTCGTCATTCTTGGCCGCATCGGCTACGATCTCTATTCCGAGGAGCCGCATGTGCCGCTCCCCGAAGTGCGGCGCTTCTCCCGCTACCTGGGCGGGTCGAGCGCGAATATGGCCGTGGGCCTTTCCCGCCTCGGCGCGCGCGCGGGCATCGTCAGTTGCCTGGGCGACGACAGCCTGAGCCGCTTTCTCACCACTTTTCTGCAGAAGGAAAACGTGGAGACTTCACACG
This sequence comes from uncultured Acidobacteriia bacterium, assembly GCA_903876865.1. Lineage (GTDB taxonomy): Bacteria > Acidobacteriota > Terriglobia > Bryobacterales > Bryobacteraceae > Solibacter. Next base: position 9,013 of record CAIRBY010000748.1, on the reverse strand, counting down.
TACAGACGGCGCCGGGCTTCGTGCCCTCGCTGTGCCTGACGGAGGTCTCGCCGCCCGATCGCTTTCCGCAGGTCTTCTACCGTCACGATGCGGTGGATACGCGCCTCGATGTGACGGACGCGGATCTGGATTACGTCGCCTCGGGCAGCATGTTCGTCACCAATGGCACGTCGCTGTGCGCCTCGCCTTCGCGCGAATCCGCCTTCCGTGCGCTGGAGCGCGCCAAGACGGCGGGCTGCAAGGTCGTGCTGGACGTCGATTACCGTTCCATGTCCTGGCGCAAGCCCGAGGAAGCGGGACTGGCGGTGCGGCTGGCTCTGCCGTTCGTCGACATTCTGATCGGCAATCAACTGGAGCTGAAGCTGGTAGCTGGTGTGGACGATCTGGATGCCGCGACCGCGAAACTGCAGGCCGCCGGAGTCCCCATGCTGGTGTCGAAACTGGGTGAATTGGGGACGCGCGTCATCACGCCCGGCGACTCGGTTTACCTGCCTCCGTATTCGGTGGAGGTCTGCACCACGATCGGCGCCGGGGACGGCTTTGCCTCGGGCTTCCTATATGCCATGCTGAAGGGGCTTCCGGTAGCCGAATGCCTGCACTATGGCAATGCGACGGCTGCGATTGTGGTCAGCCGCCTGAGCTGCTCCGAAGCCATGCCGGTGCTCTCTGAAGTGGAAGAGATGATGCGGCAGCAAAGGAAGGCATAATTGTTCTCCGCCCGTGAGTATCTCCCCGACACCGTGTTGGCCCGCCTGACGGAGGCGCGCGTCAACGATCCGGAATTCGCGGCGCGCGCGGCGGCGCTGCGGATTCGCCGCGGCAAACTCGCGCCCAACGGCAAGCTCAACATTCTGGCCGCGGATCATCCGGCGCGCAACGTCACCAAAGTGGGCGCCGATCCGCTGGCGATGGCGGACCGCCGCGATTACCTGGCCCGCATCCTGCGCGTGCTCTCCAGCCCGCGCGTGGACGGAATCATGGCGACCATGGACATCCTCGAAGATCTGCTTTCGATCGACGGATTCCTGCGCGGCGCCGGCGCGCCCACGCTGCTGGACGGACGCGTGCTGATTGCGAGCCTGAACCGCGGCGGGTTGGCCGGGAGCAGTTGGGAACTCGACGATCCCATCACGGGTGCGACTCCGGCGAACTGCGCGGAATGGCGCTTGGATGGCGCCAAACTGCTGCTGCGCGTGGATCCCAGCGAACCTGCCTCGCTGCCGACGATCAAGGTCTGCGTGGAAGCGATCAACGAGTGCAACGCGCTCAGGCTGCCCATGTTCCTGGAGCCGCTGCCGGTCACGAAGACCGATAAAGGCTATGTGGTGGTGAAGACCCCCGAAGCCCTGGCGAAACTGGCCGGCGTGGCAAGCGCGCTGGGCGATAGCAGCCGCTATCTGTGGCTGAAGCTGCCGCACTGCGAAGGCTACGAAACGGTGGCGCGCGCCACCACGCTGCCGATCCTGCTGCTGGGCGGCGAATCGGCCGGCGACCCTTCGCCGTTCCTGCGCCAGTTGAGCGCGGCGATGTCGGCCGGGCCGAACGTCCGCGGTGCGCTGGTGGGCCGGAATGTTCTGTACCCGGGCGACGAAGATCCGCTGGCGATGGCGGAAGCGGCGGGCGGGATCGTGCATCAAGGTTGGAGCGTAGAAGTGGCTTTGCAATCGATGGCGGCGATCCGCAATCGCGATCTGGACCGCCTGTCGCGTTTTCTGTAGACCTGGAAATTGGAGGAGGTGCAGCTTGGCAACACGTCGTCTAACAGTGGCTCAGGCCCTGGTGAGTTTTCTCAAGAACCAGTACGTGGAACGGGATGGCCACGAGCACAAGTTCTTCGCCGGAATGCTGGGAATTTTCGGCCACGGCAACATCGCCGGAATCGGGCAGGCACTGCAACAGTATCCCGATTTTCCGTACATTCCGGTGCGGAATGAGCAATCGGGTGTGCACCTGGCGGCGGCGTTCGCCAAGGCAAGCAACCGGCTGCGGACCTTCGCCTGCACCTCTTCGATTGGCCCCGGCGCCACCAATATGATTACCGGCGCGGCGATGGCCACCATCAACCGCCTGCCCGTGCTGCTGCTGCCTGGCGATATCTTCGCGCGGCGCAACGTGGCCCCCGTGCTGCAGCAGGTGGAATCGCCCACCACGCAGGATATCGGCGTGAACGATTGCTTCAAGCCCGTCTCGCGCTACTGGGACCGCATCTACCGCCCCGAGCAGTTGATCACGGCGCTGCCCGAGGTGATGCGGGTTCTGACTTCGCCCTCCGATTGCGGCGCGGTCACGCTCTCGCTGCCGCAGGACGTGCAGGCGGAGGCTTACGATTTTCCGGAGGAGCTTTTCCGCAAGCGCGTGTGGCTGATTCGCCGCGGGCAACCCGATCAGGTTTCCTTTGAGCGCGCGGTGGCTGCGATTCAGGGCAGCCGCAAGCCGTTCATCGTGGCGGGCGGCGGCGTGCTCATGAGCGAGGCTTCGGAAGCGCTGGGCGAGTTCGCCGCGCAGACCGGGATCGCGGTGGGAGAGACGCAGGCAGGCAAGGGCTCGCTGGCTTACGATCACCCGCAGTGCATGGGCGCGCTGGGAGCAACCGGCACGCTGGCGGCCAACCGTCTGGCGCACGAGGCGGATCTGGTGATCGGCATCGGCACGCGCTACTCGGATTTCACGTCGGCTTCCATGACTGCGTTCCAGAATCCCGACGTGCGCTTCATCAATCTCAACACAGCAGAATTCGACGCGTACAAAGTCGGCGCCATCCCGCTGGTTGCGGATGCGCGCGTGGCGCTTCAACAATTGACCGCGGCGCTGGAGACCTTCTCCGTGGGCGAAGATTATGCCGCGCAGGCAGCTTCGCTCAAGGCGCAGTGGGAAGCGGAAGTGGACCGGCTGTTCCACCTCAACACTCCCGGGCGCCCGGCGCAGAGCGAAGTCATCGGCGCGATGTGGGAGGCCAGTGGCCCGCGCGACGTGCTGCTCTCCGCCGCCGGCAGCCATCCCGGCGACCTGCACAAACTGTGGCGCACGCGCACGCCCAACGGCTACCACATGGAGTACGGCTATAGCTGCATGTCGTACGAAATCCCCGGCGCGATGGGCGCGAAACTGGCCGACCCGACGCGCGAGGTGTATGTGTTCCTCGGCGACGGCACCTACCTCATGATGCCGACGGAGATTGTGACTTCGGTTCAGGAAGGCGTGAAGATCATCATCGTGCTGGTGGATAATCACGGCTTCGCCAGCATCGGCGGGCTCAGCCGCTCGCTGGGACAGGCCGGCTTCGGCACCAGCTACAAGCTGCGCTCGGCGGAAACCGGACAGTTGGATGGCGACACGCTGACCGTGGATTATGTGGCCAACGCCCGCAGCCTGGGCGCGCACGCGATCAAGGCGACTACGCTGGCCGAACTGAAGGAAGCATTGGAGACCGCCAAGGAGATGGACCGGACCACGGTGATCGTGGTGGAGACCGATCCTTCCATCGGCGTGCCCGGCTACGAATCCTGGTGGGATGTGGCGGTTGCCGAAGTCTCCGAAAGCGAAGCGGTGCGGGCGGCCCGCGCGCGGTACGAAGTGGCTCGCAAACAGGAACGGTATCATCTATGACCCAACGTCTGAACAACTACATCGGCGGCGCATGGCGCCCCTCCGCGGCGACCGAGATGTTGCCCGTGCTCAACCCCGCGTCCGCGCAATTGCTGGCGGAGGTGCCGCTTTCCCCGGGCGCGGAAGTGAATCAGGCGGTTGAGGTTGCCGCGCGGGCCTTCCCCGCATGGCGCCGCACGCCCGTGGGCGAGCGGGTGCAACCGCTCTTCAAGCTGAAGGGCCTGCTCGAAGCCAATATCGACGCGATCGCGCGGACGATTACGGAAGAGTGCGGCAAGACCTACGCGGAGAGCATCGGCGAGATGCGCCGCGCGATCGAGAATGTCGAGACCGCGTGCGGCATGCCGATGCTGATGCAGGGCTGCAACAACGAAGACATCGCCTCCGGCATCGACGAGCACATGATCCGTCAGCCTCTAGGCGTGGTGGCGGCGATTACACCGTTCAACTTCCCGGGCATGATCCCGTTCTGGTTCCTGCCCTATGCGGTGGCGGCGGGCAACTGTTTCCTGCTGAAGCCCTCTGAGCGCGTGCCGCTGACCTCCTGGAAGCTCTTCGAACTGGTGGAGGCCTCGGGCTTCCCGGCGGGCGTGATCCAACTGGTGAATGGTGGGCGGCAGGCGGTGGACGCGATCCTCGATCATCCCGAAATTCGCGCGGTGAGCTTCGTCGGGTCTACCGCCACGGCGCGCTATATTTACAGCCGCGCGGCGGCCAACGGCAAGCGGGCGCAGTGCCAGGGCGGCGCCAAGAATCCGGTAGTGGTGATGCCGGATGCGGATATGGAGATGACCACGCGCATCCTGGCCGATTCGGCGTTCGGCTGCGCGGGGCAGCGCTGCCTCGCCGCGTCGGTTGCCATCACGGTGGGAGAGGCGCGCGCGAACTTCACGGAGCGCATCGCCGAATCCGCGCGCTCGCGCAAAGTGGGCTTCGGCCTGACCAGCGGGGTCGAGATGGGCCCGGTGATTTCCGCCGAGAGCAAGACCCGCATCGAGGGACTCATCGCCCGGGGCGAGAGTGAAGGCGCGCGCGTGCTGGTGGATGGGCGCGGCGGGAAAGTGCCGGAGTATGACGGCGGCTTCTTCGTCTTCCCCACGGTGCTGGACGAGGTTGCGCCGCAGGCGGAGATTGCGCGTACGGAAGTGTTCGGACCCGTGCTGAGCCTGATGCACGCGGATACCATCGATCAGGCGATCGAACTGGTGAACCAGCGCAGCTACGGCAACATGGCATGCATTTTCACCACGGATGGCGCCAACGCGCGCCGCTTCCGCTATGAAGTGAATGCCGGCAATGTGGGCATCAACGTGGGTGTCGCGGCGCCGATGTCGTCTTTCCCCTTCAGCGGGTGGGGCGAGAGTTTCTTCGGCGACCTGCACGCTCAGGCGCATCACGGCGTGGAGTTCTATACCCAGACCAAAATCGTAGTGGAACGCTGGCCGCGCGATTGGAGCCGCAAGTTCTAACGGAGACACAATGGCAAAACTAATGGTCGGCAACGCCCCATGTTCCTGGGGCACCCTGGAATTCGACTCAGCGAAGGGTGAGCAGATCGGGTTCGACCGAATGTTGGACGAACTCGCCGGAGCCGGTTACACCGGAACGGAACTGGGTGATTGGGGCTACATGCCCACTGACCCGGCCGCATTGCGGGCGGAGTTGGATCAGCGCAGCCTGGTGATGCTGGGCGCGTTCGTGCCGGTGGCGTTGAAAGATCCCGCCGCGCACGAAGCCGGGATCGCCAACGCGGTCAAGACGGCGCGCCTGCTGGCAGCCGTGGGCGGAACGCCCGCGCCCTACCTGGTGCTGGCGGACAACAACGGCACGGTTCCGGAACGAACCCAATTGGCCGGACGCATCACGCGCGAAGCGGGGCTCACTCCCACCGAGTGGCGGACCTTCGCGGCGGGCGCGGACCGGTTGGCGCTCACGGTCTTTCAGGAGACCGGTCTGCGCACCGTCTTCCACCATCACTGCGCCGGCTACGTGGAGACACCCGATGAGATCGCCACGCTGCTGGCGCTCACGGACCCGCGCTATCTGGGACTGGTCTTCGATACCGGGCACTATTGCTACGGCGCCGGGTCGGCAGCCTGTGATGTGGTGGCCGCGCTGGAACGCTTCGGCGACCGGGTCTGGTACGTGCACTGTAAGGATTGCCATCCCGCCATCGCGCGGCAGGCGCGGGCCGAGCAGTGGGATTATTTCCAGGCGCTGCGCCATGGCGTGTTCTGCGAGTTGGGCAAAGGCTGCGTGGATTTCCCCGCCGTGCTGCGCTGGCTGGCGGCGAAGCAGTATCAGGGTTATGTGCTGGTGGAGCAGGATATTCTGCCCGGCATGGGCTCCCCCAAAGAGAGCGCGCGGCGCAATCGCGAATACCTGCGCTCCATCGAAGCGAATTTCGAATCAGCAACTGGCAAAGAGGCCTGACTTGAGCAAACAGAAAGTAAACGTAGCAATCATCGGCGCGGGACGGATCGGCAAAGTACACGCCGAGACCCTCGCGTTCCGGCTCCCGGAAGCCCGGATCCTGGCCATCGCGGATGTCAATCGCGATGCCGCGCAGGCCGTGGCGAGCCGTTGCGGAATCCCCACCGTCGCCGAGTCGAGTGACGAGATTTTCGCCAACCGAGACGTGGATGCAGTGTTGATCTGCTCTTCCACCAGTACCCACGCGGACCTTACCGTGCAAGCGGCGCGAGCGGGCAAGCACATCTTCTGCGAGAAGCCGATCGCGCACAACCTGAGCGAGATCGATCTGGCGCTGGCCGCCGTTAAAGAGGCAGGCGTGAAGCTCCAGATCGGCTTCAACCGGCGCTTCGACGCGAACTTCGCGCGCGTCCGCGAGGCCGTGGTGAGTGGCGAAATCGGCAGCCCGCGATTGATGCACATCATCAGCCGCGATCCCGCGCCCCCGCCGATTTCGTATGTCAAAGTCTCCGGCGGAATGTTCATGGACATGACCATCCACGATTTCGACATGGCGCGTTTCCTGATCGGCGACGAGGTGGAAGAGATCTACACTTCGGGCGCGGTGATGGTGGATCCGGAGATCGGCAAGGCCGGCGATCTGGATACCGCGCTGATCGTGATGCGCTTCAAGAACGGCGTGATCGCTACCATCGACAACTGCCGGCAGGCGGCCTATGGTTACGATCAGCGGGTAGAGATTCTCGGCAGCGAAGGCAAAATCGCGACCGAAAACTGCTACCCGAATCAGGCGGTGGTGAGCACGGGCAAGATGGTGCGAACCGATCTGCCACTGAACTTCTTCATGGACCGTTACACGGAGAGCTTCGCCGCGGAACTGCGCGCGTTCGTGGAGGCGGTGCGCGAAGACCGTCCCACGCCCGTGACCGGGATCGACGGCCGCATTCCTGTCGTGATGGGCCTGGCGGCGCGCCGCTCGTTCGTGGAGCATCGCCCGGTGAGATTAGACGAGGTGACCGCGTGAAACTAACTGGATGGATCGCTGTTCTGTCTGTTCTGCTGATGGGGGCCTGTTCGACGGCCCCTCACAGTGCCTCTTCGAATTCGACAATGCCTGTTTCGACGATGGCGCGCGTTGGCAGCGTCGATGAACGCTTCCAGTCCTTTAATGTGGAGATGGTCGAAGTCACCGGTGGCAGGTTCTGGAAGCCCTTCGACAAACAGGTGGACGCGATTCTGCAAGCGCAGACCGCGGCTCGCGAGAAGGGCGGCAACCAGCCCGTGGGCATGGACCCGAATCTCTATCAATATCGCCCGCCCATCGATCTGGGGAGCGCGCGCTTGCGCAAACTCGCCGCGGCGCTCGGACCGGCTTACATTCGCGTCAGTGGGACGTGGGCGAATACGACTTACTTCCACGACGCCGATAGCGCGCCGCCTAAGACTCCGCCTACCGGTTTTGGGGGCGTGTTGACGCGCGCGCAGTGGAAGGGCGTGGTCGATTTCGGCCGCGCGGCCGATGCGAAACTGGTGACTTCTTTCGCCACCAGTGGCGGAGCCCGCGATGCCAAAGGCCTGTGGAACAGCAAGCAGGCCACGCAGTGGCTGGCCTATACGAAATCCGTCGGGGGCAGCATCGCCGCCGCCGAATTCATGAACGAGCCTACCATCGCGGTGATGGGCGGCGCGCCGAAAGGCTATGATGCTGCCGCTTACGCGCGCGATCTCGCTGTCTTCCGCACCTTCGCCAAGGCTGCCGCGCCCGAGATGCTGCTGCTCGGTCCGGGCTCTGTGGGCGAAGGCGGTCTCTTCGGCAAGGGGGACACGCCGCCGCCATTCCCGATGCTGAAATCGGAGGACCTGCTCACGGCCACCGGTCCGATCTATGACGCCTTCTCGTATCACTTCTATGGCACCGTCTCCAAGCGCTGTTCTTCGATGAACATCGGCGGCACCACTCCGGCCGAGGCGCTCGGCGCCGAGTGGCTGGACCGCACGGAAAAGACCGAGGCCTTCTATGCGGCACTGCGCGACAAGTTCCTGCCGGGCAAGCCGCTGTGGCTCACCGAGACCGCCGACGCCGCGTGCGGAGGCAATCCGTGGGGCTCGGCCTTCGTGGATAGCTTCCGTTATCTCAATCAACTGGGAACGCTGGCCAGGAAGGGCGTGCAGGTAGTGGCGCACAACACGCTCGCCGCGAGCGATTACGGCCTGATCGATGAGGCCACGCTGACGCCGCGCCCCAACTACTGGTCCGCGGTCTTGTGGCGCAAGCTGATGGGCACCACGGTGCTCGATCCGGGTCCGGCGCCCACGCCCGAAGTCCGGCTGTATGCCCACTGCCTGCGCGGAGTGCCCGGCGGAGTGGCTGTGCTTGCCATCCATACGGGACACACCGCACCCGCTTCGCTCGACCTTGGAGCCGCGGTACAGCGGTACACGCTCACGGCAAGCGACCTGCAAGCTTCGCTCGTGCAGTTGAACGGGAGCGAACTGAAACTCGGTGCGGGGGATGCCTTGCCCGCGATGGACGGTGCGGCGGCTCCGGCTGGACCGCTCGTGCTCGCCCCGGCGAGCATCAGCTTCCTGGCAATTCCCTCCGCGAACAATAGCAGCTGCCGCCAATAAGGGCGCGCGCGGCAGGGTTGGAGCGCGGCTGAGTTGGAGCGCGAGATGAGGAAGTGGCCGGCGATTGCCGGGTCCCTGCTGTTTCTGGCGGTGCCTGGCTCAGTCGCGGGCTGGTGCCGTGGTGGCTGTGCGGCTGGAGAGTCTCCGATCACTTCTCCGATTACCTTGCCATGCAGCTGCCGTTGCGCGCGGCCGGGGCATTGCAGATCGCCCTCGGGGTGCTGGGGCTGCTGGATTCGTTCCGGCGCTTCGCGGTGCAGGGCTTGGGTACGCCGGCTCCGGTGCTTCCGACGCGGCATCTGGTGGTCGGCGGGCTCTACCGCTACGTGCGCAATCCGATGTACGT
>CAIRBY010000747.1 GCA_903876865.1 uncultured Acidobacteriia bacterium | reverse complement strand
GTTTCCGCTCTTACCCTTCAATGAAGGTCACCTTGTTGATTTCCCGCAGCGTCGTAATCCCGAGCCGCATCTTCTCCACGGCCGAATCGCGCAGGAAGGTCATGCCGTCTTCCTTGGCCGCGCGCTTGATCTCGGAAGTGGGCCGCCGGTTCAGAATCATCTCGCGGATCTGGTCCGTCAGATCCAGCAACTCGTGAATCGCCGAGCGTCCGCGGAAGCCGGTGCCGCCGCATTCGAAACAGCCCGCGCCTTCCACCAACTCGACATCTCGCCACTCGTCCGGGTTCAAGCCGCTCTCCACCATCAGCGAATCCGGGTACGTCACCGGGCGCTTGCAGTGTTCGCAGATCTGCCGCACCAGGCGCTGCGCCAGAATGCAGTTCAACGCGGAGACGAAATTGTAGGGCTCCACACCCATGTTGAGAAAGCGCCCGAGCACGTCCAGCACGTTGTTGGCGTGCACCGTGGTGAACACGAGGTGGCCCGTGAGGGCGGAGTTGATGGCGATCTGCGCCGTCTCCTGATCGCGGATTTCGCCGACCATGATCTTATCCGGATCGTGGCGCAGAATCGAACGCAGCCCGCGCGCGAACGTCAGCCCCTTCTTATCGTTGACCGGGATCTGCGTGATCCCCTTCAACTGATACTCCACCGGGTCTTCGATGGTGATGATTTTGTCTTCGTCGTTCTTGATCTCGCTCAACGCCGCGTAGAGCGTGGTGGTCTTGCCCGAACCGGTCGGACCCGTGACCAGGACCATGCCATACGGTTCGGCGATGTAGCGGCGGAATTTCACCAGGTCGTTGTCGCTGAAGCCCACCACATCGAGCGAGAGCTTCTGGAACTTCTCGCTCATCGATTCCTTATCCAGCACGCGCAACACGGCGTCTTCGCCGTGGATCGTGGGCATGATGGAGACGCGGAAATCGATCAGGCGGTTTTTGTAGCGCACCCGGAAACGCCCGTCCTGCGGCACGCGCTTTTCGGCGATATCCAGCTCGCTCATGACCTTGATACGGGAAATGATGGTGGATTGCCAGTCCTTCGCGATCGGCGGCATGGCATAGTGCAGCACGCCATCGATGCGGTACTTGATCGCCACTTCCTGATCCCGCGATTCGATGTGGATATCGCTCGCGCGCCGTTCCAGCGCGTTGAAGATCGTGGTATCCACTAGTTTGATGACCGGCGCGATATCCGAATCCGTGGCGGTCAGCTTGTCGATGGAGAGCGTTTCATCGCCATCGCCGTCTTCCCGTACCACGTCCAGCGCGAAGCCTTCGGTGACTTCCTCGAGCACGCGCTGGGATTGCTCGGTCTTCTTCAGCAGATCGGAAATCTGCGAGAGGGTGGCCACCTTGACGCGCAGTTTCTTGTTCAGCAGCAGCGTCAATTCATCGATCAGGTTGAGGTTGCGCGGATCCGAGAGCGCGATATCGAGCGTGCCGTTCTGCGCGTGCAGGGGCACGAAGTTGTAGCGGAACATCAGGTCCACAGGGATGGAGCGGAAGAGATCGTGATCGATCCCCGCTTCCCGCAGGTCGATGTAGTCGCAGTGGTAACGCGCCGCAATCGCCTGCGCCTGCGCCGCCTCCGCTCCCGGTTCCGAAATTTTCGCTCTATCCGTTGTCGCCATACCGCAAAGCCGCCCTTATCGAATCGTGTCCGCCAGAGAAAAGATCGGCAAGTAGAGCGCGATCAGCACAAAGGCCACAAAGCCACCCATCACGATCATGATCGCGGGCTCAATCAGAGAGAGAGCCGCCGCCATTTTCGTGTTTACATCCTCTTCGAAGAACTCCGCCACGCTGTTCAGCATGGAAGGCAGCGCGCCCGTGGATTCCCCTACCTCAATCATATCGATGGCCAGGGGAGGAAAGAGTTTCGATTGTTTGAGCGAGGCCGAAAGCGGCTGCCCTTCGCGCACGCTCTTGCCCGCCGCATCCACCGCCCGTTTGAGCAGCGGCGTGCCCAGCGAATCCCCCGCCGTCTCCATTGCCTGCACCAGCGGGATACCGCCCACCAGCAGCGTGCTCAAAATTCGCGCCAACTGCGCCACCTGGTATTTCAGCCAGATCTCGCCCAACAGCGGCGTACGCAGTTTGAGCCGGTCCACTTTGATCTGCGCGGCCTCGTGCCGCACCCACCAGCGGTAAAACACGACCGCGCCAATGGCCCCCGCAAACACGAACAGAATGTACTTCTGCGAGGCATCGCCGATCGCGATCAGGTACACCGTCATCATCGGCAGTTTCGCCTGCATGCTGTTGTAAAGATTGGCGAATGTGGGCACCACGTAGGTCACCATGAAGATCATCAGCAGGCCCACCAGCACGATCAGCACCGCCGGATACATCAGCGAGACCATCACCTTTTTCTTCACCGCCAGGTTCATCTTCTGGTAGTGAACGTAGCGGTCCATCACCTCGGTCAGGCTGCCGCTCTTTTCGCCCGCCATCACAGAGGTCACGTAGATCTTAGGGAAGATGCCCTGCTGCCGGAACGCCTCGCTGAGCAGGGTACCGTTGCGGACTTCGTCGCGCACGCTTTTCACGTACGGGCCCATTTTGGGGTCGGTCAGCCGCTCCGCCAGAAGGTCCAGCGCCTTCAGAATCGGCAACCCGGCGCGGATCAGGGTGACGAACTGCTGGTTGAAGATCAGGAACTTTTCCAGGTTGAGCTTCTTCTTGCCGCCCAGAAGTCCGGTGCTGCCGCCCGTCCGCACCTTGAGGGAGTAGATGAGGAAGCCCTGCTGCGCGTACTTCTCCCGCAGTTCCTTTTCCGAGGCTGCCGAGGCCACATGCTGGTGGATCTGGCCGCGCGCGTCGGCGTATTTGAGCACGAAATCGGCCATGGCTACTGCCCCGCCTCCACCAGTTGAGCGCCCTTCGGGAGCTGAAATTGGAACAACTTAGCGTCCAGGACAGGGTCTACCTTCTCCTGTTCGAAGCGAAATTCCAGAATCGAATGGTCAAAGCCGGTGACCTTCACCAACTGGATCTGCTGATCCGCCGCCACCACGAACTCCACCGCCGAATAGGGCAGGGTATCCGTCTTAGGCTCCGCCGTGATGCGGAAACCCGCACCCTCGGGCTTCGCCACCAGGTTGCGGAACTCCTTTTGAAAGTCCAACTTACCGAGCAGGAAGGCGAGCGGGGCGCGCATATCGTCGCTCTCTTTCAGCTTCATCTTCTCGGCTCTGTTGTCGTCGGGAGTGTAGAGCCAGAGGAACTTGCCGTCGCTGACGAAGAGTTTGCCTTTGGGCTGGGTGTAATCCCAACGCATCTTGCCCGGCTTGCGCAGCGCGAGCATCCCGCTCTCTGAGCGGCGCTGCCTCCCGGGCGGCGTATAGTCTTCACGGAAAAGGACTTGCAGTGTTTTGGCTTTGTTGTAACGGGCCTCGACACCCTTCAACAGGGTATCCAGCGCGGCATCCCCGGCAAATGCCGAGACCGCCAGCAGACCAATCAGGAGTCGAATCGCCCTCACACTTGGTTAGACGCACGCCACCCCAAAAGCGTGGAGAGTAAAGGGATAAACGAAAACTCCCCCACGGGCTGGCTTCGGAACGAAGCCAATTCCGTGGGGGAGCGGTTAGTCTGCCCTGGCAGTTTAGCGAACCGAAACGGTCACGCCATTCTGGCTGGGGTTGGTCCCAATGCTCACCATGATCGGCTGATCGCCGGCCGAAATGTTGGTGGGAACCTGCACGTTGAGTTGCATCACGCCGGAGACGAAGCCAGGCGCTTCACCCGCGAAGCTCCAGTTGGCGGCCTGACCGCCGATGCTGACCGAAACCTGCAGCAGCGGTCCCGGGGTCAGCGGTTGCGGCGGCGCAGCCACCGTGGTCACCTTGCCGGTTACGCCCGCCGGAGAGGTCTGGCCCTCACCGGTCATGTAGATCACCACCGTATCCCCGCGCGTGGCCGGGTTGTTGGGGGTGTTCACCGTGCTGTTGGAGTTGAGAATCGCTCCCGGTCCGGTGCCCGACGAATTCGCCGTGAACAGGCCCGGCGCCGTGGTCGTGACATTGACCGAAACGCCGTTGGAGGATTGGCCGAGGAACTTCACCAGCACCTGTGCGCTGGTGAACTGAGCCAGTTCGTAAGGGACCACGGCCGAAATCTGCGTGGCGCTGACGTAGATCAGCGGCGCCGCATAGCCATTGATGAGCACCTGCACGCCGCCCAATGTGGTAGCGACCTTGCCGGTGGAGGAATCGAGCGCGAGGCCGACCGGCGTCACCGGCCCGATGGGGTGGGTGGTATCGGCAGCGAAGAGCGTGATGATTTCACCCGGAGCGATCGAGCCCTGTGCGTAGCTGGCCGCATTGGTCACCCTGGTGAGAGTCGGCAGCGGCGCGGTCACATTGAGAGTGACAATCACGGAGGTGGTGCCGGTGGCCGAACCGGTGCCCGCGACGGTCACGGTGCCGGTATACTGTCCGGCTGCGAGCGTGCCCGGGCTGACCGAGACGGCGAGCGTGGCCGGGGTGGTGCCGGAGACCGGCGAAACCGTCAGCCAGTTGCCGGTGCTGGACGCGGTGGCGGAGAAGGCGAGGCTGGTGCTGACGCTGCCACCCGAGACGCTGAGCGATTGCGACGGGGGAGCCGCGCTGCCCGCCTGATAGTTGAACGTAAGCGCGGTCGGGGTCGCCGCCACCGTGGGAGGCGCCGTGACCGTGAGGGTGACCGGTACGTTGACCACCGTCCCGCCAGTGGGCGTGACGGCCAGGTTGCCGTTATACGTGCCGGCCGCGAGGCTGGCGTCGCTGACGGTCACCGTAACCACCGTGTTGTTCGCGGTGGTGGTGCTCGCCGCCGAAGTGGAGAGCCAGGTGCCGCCCGTAGTGGTAGTCGGCAAGATCGTGAAGGTGACGCCGGATACGCCGGCGGCGCTGTTCACGGTAAGCTGCTGGGTGGCCGGACTGGTTCCCGCCTGGTTGCTGAAGCTCAGCGAGGCCGGGCTCACGGTCACGTTGCCGGTATTGGCATTGCCCACCGTAAACGTCACCGCCACGTTCTGGACGAGGCCGCTGGAAATGAAGGCGATATTGGCGCTATACGTGCCGGCGGACAAGCCGGCCGGGCTGACCGAGACCGTCAGATTGGCGTTGGTCACGCCGGTCAGAGGAGTTACGGTGAGCCATCCCGAGCCGTTGATGTAATTGATGGAAGCGCTGAAGCTGGTGGAGCCATTGGCTGCGGAGACGCCCAATGCCTGAGCCAGCGGAGTGGAGCCGCTCACCGAATTGAAGCTCAGCGAAGTCGGGCTGAAGGTCAGCGTGCCGGTATTGGTTCCGGTGCCGCCTCCGTTCACCACCAGCACCACCGGGACATTGAGCGGGGAGTTGGTGGCGTTGGCCTGGGTCACGGCGATGGTGCCGCTATAGGTGCCCGTGGTCAGCTGGGTGTGATCCACCTGCACGGAGAAGCCGCTGCTGGTCAAACCGGTGATGGTGATCCAGGGCGTGGCCGTGGTGGCGGAGATGTTGAGCGCGCCGATCGAATTATTGGAGCCGCTGAAATAGAACTGCTGCAGGGGCGGCTTGGCCTGTCCCGTCTGCGCCGTGAAGATCAGCGAACTGGGGTTGGCAACCAGCACCGGAGTTCCGGCTGCCGTCACCAGCAGGGTCACGCTGACCGCCTGGGTACCGCCGCCGGTGGTCACGTTGATGGTGGCCGTATAGGTGCCGACCGCAAGACCCGCGGTGTTAATGCTGATCGTGGGACTGGCTCCGGAGGCCGTGGGATCCGGCAGCGAATTTCCGGTAGAGGGGGAGATCGTCAGCCAGCCGGCGCCGGTGCCATAACTGATGCTGGAAGACCACGAACCCGCCGGGCCGGTGATGGCCAGATATCCCGGGCGGGGATACTGGCTGCTGCTCAGTTCGTAGGCGAAGTTGAAGGCCGTGGGCGCTACCGCCGTGGTGCCGGTGGTGGAGCCGTTGGAGCCGACCGCCAGATTCACGGTCAGCGTACCGGACTGTCCGCCTACGGTAACTTGCAGGCTCGCACTATAGTTGCTGGACGCCAGGTTGGCAGGGTTCACATACAACACGATCTGCCCGGTACCGCCGGCGCTGATGGTCGGGTTGCTGACCTGGAAGGAGAGCCACGAGGGCAGGCTGCCAGTGACACCAAGCGACCCACCGATGGTGCTGGTGACTCCAACGTTCATGGTCTGCTGCGCCGTGCTGCCGGCAGAGGCGCTGAAGTTGGCCGGGTTGGGAGAAATCGTCAGACCCGAGGTGCCGCCGCCGTTCACCGAAAGGGTGACGGTAACTGTCTGTACGGCGAGGTTGGCGGAATCCGTGATATAGGCGTAGCCCGTGTAAGTGCCGGCCGCCAGATTGTTCGCATTGTTGGCTACCGCGAGAACGAAACTGGAGTTCACCGGATAGAGACTGACCGTGCTGTATTGGACGCCGTTCAGATTGAGAGCCAGCCAGTTGTTGAGGCTGCTCACCGTGACGTTATAGGTCGGGGAGCTTCCGGTCGTAGAGACACTCACGGTCTGCGTGGGGAAAGTGGCGCTGCCCGTAGTGAAGCTAAGAGCCACCGGATTCGGCGTAGCGTTCCAGCTAGCCGAAGTCCCGGTGCCGCCGTTGACGGTCAGATTCACCGTCACAGTCGCCACCGGATTACTTCCGGAATCCGTGATGTAGGCGTATCCGGTATAGACGCCCGCCGCCAGCGCATTCGCGTTGCTGCTCACCACCAATTGAAACGCAGTGGCCAGCGGATAGAGACTTACCGTGGTGTATTGCGTTCCGCTCAGATTGAGCGCCAACCAATTGTTCTGGCTGGTCACGCTGACGTTATATGTGGTGGAACTGCTGGTGGTGGTCACCCCAACCGACTGCGTCGGGAAGACGCCGCTGCCGGTGGTGAAACTCCAATTCACCGGGTTCGGAGTGGCACTCCAGGTGGTGGAGTTCGTCGTACCCACCGCGAAATTGATGGGGATCGTCAACGCCGTGCCCGAGGAGGGCGTCACTGTCACCGTACCCGAGTAGGCTTGGCCGTAAGTGAGCCCGGTCGCATTCGCCGTGACCGTAACCGTGACACCGGCGGAACTATTGATGGACGTGTTGGAAAGTGTCGCGCCCAGCCAGTTGATGCCATTGGTGGTGGTGGTCACCGTGGTGCCCACGCCGAGAGTCAGCGTCGTGGCGCTGCTGGTGGTGATGGCAACGGTGTTGCTATTGGCTGCGTTGGTCAGGTTGAGCGAAGTCGGGTTCGCCGTGAGCGTGGTGCTGGTGCCGCCGCCACCGCCGGTGCCGCAGTTCTGATTATTGGTATAGACCACCGTGACCGTCTGAGGGGTGGTGTCGTAGTTGGCGCTCGCAGTCGGGGTCAGGGTCACCGTCGCGGAAGAGCAGGCGGTCAAGCCCGGCACGCCCTGCACCGTAAACGTCAACGTCGACGGCGTGGAGATGGGGTTCGCCGGGGTGACGTGCAGCCAACCGGTCGCGCCGGAACCGTAAACGGGAGCCCCGACATTGTAGGCGATCACCGTAGTGCCGTTGGAACTTACGGGCGCGGCGGTGTTACTCGCCGTGCTCCCGATGTTGACCGTCGCCGGTGCCACCAGTGTGGGCAGTGTGATTGGGGGCGTAGCCCAGCCTGGCGCCGCTAGCAGCAACGCGGAAACGAGAAGTAGAGCGGAATTCCTGATTAGTCTTTGAGCAGCGTCCATGACATTATCCTCAGCCAAGTTGATGATACAACATCACCATGTCGAATAAACGACACGGTGCTCCGTTTCATGATTACAACCAGGGGATTGCGGACGCGACTGTACGATTCTAACTCTATTTCAGAATTTTGAAAAGATTACTGTAATCGTCCGTCCACAATCGTACATTTCTCTTTGTATCCAATGGTGCGGAATTGTTCAATTCCTCCCCAGTGAAGCCGGGAGACGGCGCGGTGATCAGCACCCAGGTCGCTCCGAATACATCTTGTGTTTCGTCGTCTTCCGTATCCACCACACGGGCGATCTTGTGTGTTGCGGCGACTTCGCCCAGCAACACAGGTTGCAGATCCAGATAGCGGTTGGAGATGTGCACGGCCAGAATTCCATCCGGCCGCAGGTGACGGAAATAGAGTTCCATCGCCTC